>JAWVGK010000078.1:0-16504 GCA_033855155.1 Solirubrobacteraceae bacterium
CGCGACCAGGTCATCGAGCAGCTGTGGGCGACGAACGTCAAGGCCGCCGACTACTCCTTCAACCGCTCGCATGCCGCCTGCTACGCGCTGATCGCCTACCGCACCGCGTGGCTGAAGGCGAACTACCCGGCCGAGTACATGGCGGCGCTGATCAGCTCGGTCATGTCGACGAAGGACAAGGTCCCGTTCTTCGCGACGCAGGCCGAGCAGATGGGGATCGAGATCCTGCCGCCCGACGTCAACGTCTCAGACCACGACTTCGTCGTCTCGAACGGCAACATCCGCTTCGGCCTGGACGCCGTCAAGGGCGTCGGCTACGCGGCCGTCGAGGCGATCAAGGCCGCGCGCCACGACGGCGGCCCGTTCGCGTCGCTGTGGGACTTCTGCGCGCGCGTCGATGCGCGCGCCGTCAACAAGAAGGCGATCGAGGCGCTGATCAAGTGCGGCGCCTTCGGCTCGACCGGCTCGACGCGCATGGGCATGCTGATGGTGCTCGAGCAGGCGCAGGGAGCGGGGCAGAAGGCCCAGCAGGACCTCGAGATCGGCCAGGGCTCGATCTTCGACTCCTTGGACTTCGGCGGCGGCGCCGGCTCCAACGGCGCCGCGGCCGCGTTCGCCGCGCCGGCGCACCCGCCGATCCCGCCGGAGGAGTTCGACCAGCCCGAGCTGCTGGCGATCGAGAAGGAGTCGATCGGCCTGTTCATCTCCGCGCATCCGCTCAAGCAGGTGCGCGAGGCGCTGCGCGAGGTCGTCGACTGCTCGCTGTCGGAGCTCGCCCAGCGCAAGGACAAGGACTGGGTGTCGGCCGGCGGGATCATCACGGCGGCGAAGAAGATCCGCACGCGCAACGGCGAGCACATGATGTTCGCGACGCTCGACGACCTCGAGGGCTGCGTCGAGATCCTCGTCTTCGGCAAGGCGCTGGCGGAGTACGAGGGCGCGCTCGACGTCGACTCCGTCGTCGTCGTGCGCGGGCGCGTCGACCACAAGGACGCCGACAAGACGTGTCTCGTGGTGCAGTCGGCGGAGCCGTTCGTGCCGACGGCCGAGGAGGTCGAGCGCGCGCGGGCGACGGCGCTGACGCGCAAGGTCGGGCCCGAGCCGCTGCACGTGCGCGTCCACGCCGCCGGGCTGCCGGACAGCGCGATCTCCGACCTCAAGCACCTGCTGGCGAACTTCCCCGGGGAGTCGGAGGTCGTGCTGGAGTTCCACCTGCGCAGCGGCGACCCGCTGACGCTGAAGCTCGGCCCGTCCTACCGCGTGGCGCCGACGCCGACGCTGCGCGCCGAGCTCGAGCACGTGCTCGGGCCGGCCGCGCTGATCGCCGTCTGAAGTTGTCGCGACATGTCGCTCGAGAACACGACGCCGAGTGAAAGGCCCAGCGCGTTCGTTCTCATGCCATTCGAACGGCAAGCGGACTTGCTGTTCGAACGCATTCTTTGCCCGGCTCTTGAGAAGGCGGGAATGCAGGCAGTGCGGGCAGACAGCGTTCTCGACCAGCAGAGCGTGATGCGGAACGTCGTCCAGGGCATCGCGGATGCAGCACTCGTCATCGCTGAGATCTCGCAAGTCAATGCCAACGTGTACTACGAGCTCGGCCTTGCTCACGCGCTCCTGAAGCCGACGATTCTGTTGACCCAAGACATCTCGAAGGTCCCCTTTGACCTCAAGGCGTACCGGGTCGTGACCTACTCGACGCTGTTTCACGAAGTCGAGCAGCTGAGCTCACGGCTCACCGAGATCGCGATCGAACACCTCGCGGGTCGGATCCGGTTCGGCAACCCGATCACCGACTACCTCGACGTCTCAGCCGTCGCTACGGTCTTGCCGAGCACCGATACCGCGCGGACGGTTGCCGCGTCCGAGATCGAAGACCTAGCCGACGAGTATCTCGACTGGCTGGTGGACCTTCAGGATGCAGATGAAAGACTCGGCGAGCTGCTGACCGAGATCGCTACGGCTACGGAGGAGATTGGAGAGAAGATGGCCGAGCGAGCCGCTCAACTCGACGACTCGCCCGCCGACGAGCTATCGCCCAAGCAGGCTCGTGCGCTGGCACGCGGTGCGGCCGCAGACCTAGCTGGCTACGCCGATGTTCTGGAACGCGTAAATCCCGAGCTGACGCGGGAGACCGATCGGTTCGTCACTGCCGGGTTGAACCTCGCCGATTGGTTCCGTGACCCGGCTCGCGACAATTCCGAGGGCCGGCCGGAGTTCCTCGCCTCCATCAGCACCCTTCACCAGATCGTGACCGAAGGACGGGCAGGTCTCGACGAGTACCGCACCGTGGTCGGCAGCCTCCGCGGCATCACGTCGGACCTCAGCCGAGCCAGCACGCGGGCGGGCCGGAACCTCGACGAGATGTTCGAAACGATTGACAACATCGTGGCGTTCTGCGAAAGGAGCATCGCGATCGTTCCCGCCGCCCCTGCCGCGAACGACCCGTGACCGACCGCAGAGTGCTGGTCACGCGGCTGGAGATCACGCGTGTGGTCGAGGAGAAGCTCGCGAGGCACGGAGTCTGTGTTCCGGAGGTTCGCGAGGTATTCGCCAACCCTCGACGCGTTCGACGCAATCCGCGCCGCGCGGGGCGTGTCGAGATCCTCGGTCGAACGAATGGCGGCCGCGCGCTGGTGGTTGCGCTCGACCCAGCTTCCGACGACACTGTCTGGCACATCGTGACCGCGTACGACGCCCCGCCCCATCTCAAGGCCATGATCCCGTGAGCGACGATTTCCACTTCGACGCCCGCGACGATGTGCTCGCCGGGGGTACGCCGCCCGGGTACCGCATCGTGCTGGACCTGTCCGACGCTGATTCGGCGCTGATCGACGCGGTTGCGAAGCGGGATGGTCTGCAGCCCACGGAGATTCTTACGGAGGCCCTTCATCTCTACGCTCAACGCGCCGGACGTTCTGGAACGGACGTTGAAGCGTTCGGTCGGCTGTCCGGGGCACTGAGGCGCAACGTGATTCCGGCTGCGCCGCGTCGACGCGTGGCTTAGCAGTAGCTGTTGCACTGAGACATTGGGGCTTCGCGATGTTCGGCGCCACACGGCCGCGCCGTCGCCGGACAGCACGCGGTCAGGAGCGCGGCGGCGTGACGCTCGGCGGCGGGGTGGGGTTGCGGCCGGGCTCCTCGTCGAGGCGGCGGCTGCTGAGCACGAGCGCGACGCCGGTGAAGACGGCCGCCAGCATCGCGATCGCGACGAGCGCGACCGTGATCGGCGAGTCTGGCGCCGCGCGCCACAGCACGAGCGCGAGCAGCGGCGCGGCCAGCATGACCAGCCACTGGCGCAGCGTGATGCCGGGACGCTCCTTCGGGATGTCGTAGGTCTCTCGAACTGATCGCATGTGCTGCGCCGTACCCGGCCGGGCCCGATCGCTAGCGCCGGCCTGCCGCGTGCAGCGCGTGCCGGCGCCGCCGCGCCGCGAGGCCGCGCTCGCGCAACGCGCGCGCCAGCGCCAGCTCCTGCGCCGACGGGCCGGAGTGGTTGGGGCCCGGCGTCTCGAGCACGCACGGCAGGCCCTCGAAGCGCGGCTCGGACAGGAACACCGCGCAGCCGTCGGCGCCGATCTCGCCCTCGCCGACGTTCGCGTGGCGATCACGCTGCGATCCCAGCGGCATCGACGAGTCGTTGAGGTGCAGGGAGCCGAGACGATCCATGCCGACGAGCGCCGCGCACTCGTCGAGCACGCCGTCGAGGCCCTCCTGCGTGCGGATGTCGAAGCCCGACGCGAGCAGATGGCAGGAGTCCAGGCACAGGCCGAGCCGCTCGTCGCCCCCGGCGGCGTCGATCAGCGCGGCCAGCTCATGAAACGAGCGACCCAGCGTGCCGCCGGTGCCGGCGGTGTTCTCGAGCTGCAGCGGGCAGCCATCGGACTGCGCCAGCGCCTCGGCGATGACCTCGCCGGCACGCGCGATCGCGGGCGCGACCTCGCCTCGCAGGGCCGAGCCCGGGTGCAGGACGACGGCGTGCGCGCCGAGCGCCGTACCCGCCCGCAGCGCGCTCGTCAGCGACGCGAGCGTCTTCGCGCGGATGTCCGGATCCTCCGAGGCGCAGTTGCACAGGTAGACGGCGTGGATCAGCAGCGCGTCGACGTCGGAGGCGGCGATCGCCGCGCGAAACGCGTCCACCTCGTCGGTCGAGTAGACGCGCGGCTTCCACGCCCGCGGGTTCTGGTTGAAGATCTGAATCGCCCGCGCGCCGCGCCGAACGCCCCGCGCGACGGCGCTCGCGGGCCCGCCCGCGGGGGAGACATGGGCGCCGATCAGCATCTCGTAGTGTCACTGCGCATGAGGCTCCGCTTCGCTCCCTCTCCTACCGGCGCGCTGCACGTCGGCGGTGCCCGCACGGCGCTGTACAACTGGCTGCTCGCGCGGCACGACGGCGGGACGCTCGTCCTGCGCATCGAAGATACCGACCGCGAGCGCTCGACCCCCGAGAACGTCGAGCAGATCCTCGACGCGCTGCGCTGGCTGCAGATCGACTACGACGAGGGGCCGATCAGCCAGGTCGCGCGCTCGGAGCGCCACAAGCAGGTCCTGGCGCAGCTGCTCGACGGCGGCCACGCCTACCACTCGACCGCGACGAAGGCCGAGGTCGACGCCTTCAAGGCCGAGCACGGCAGCAAGCAGGGCTTTCGCGGCGAGGCCGAGCCGTCCGGCGCGATCCGCCTGCGCGTGCCCGACGACGGCGAGACCGTCGTCCACGACCTCATCCGCGGCGACACGACGTTCGCGCACGTGCACCTCGACGACCCCGTCATCGCGCGCGCCGACGGCAGCGTGCTCTACAACTTCGCGGTCGCCGTCGACGACCTCGACGCCGGCATCACGCACGTCGTGCGCGGCGAGGACCACCTCTCCAACACGCCCAAGCAGCTGCTCGTGCTCGAGGCGCTCGGCGCGCAGCCGCCGGTCTACGCGCACCTGCCGCTGCTGCACGGCTCCGACGGTCGCAAGCTCTCCAAGCGCCATGGCGCCGCGTCGGTGCAGGAGCTGCGCGACGAGGGCTACCTGCCCGAGGCGCTGCGCAACTACATGGCGCTGCTCGGCTGGGGCTCACAGGACGACGAGACGATCATCTCGACCGACGAGCTCGTGCAGCAGTTCAGCATCGAGCGCGTGTCGAAGAACCCGGCGCAGTTCGACCACCAGAAGCTGCGCTGGCTCAACGGCCGCTACGTGCGGGCGCTGCCGGTCGACGAGCTGACGCAGCGCCTGGAGGCGTTCACGGGTCGCGGCGGCCTGCGCGCCGCGGTCGAGATCTCGCGCGAGAAGATGCAGACGCTCGCCGACTTCTGGCCGCTGGCGGGCTTCATCTTCGACGGCCCGGCCGACGATCCGGCGGCGCGCGAGAAGTGGCTCGACGAGGCCGGGCGCGTCACGTTGCGCGCGGTGCGCGACGCGCTCGCGCCGCTGGCGCAGTTCACGCAGAGCGCCGTGCAGGCCGCGCTGGAGGGCGTCGTCGCGGCGCTCGGCGTCAAGCCCAAGCAGGTCTTTCAGCCGATTCGCGTCGCACTCGCCGGCAGGGCGGTGTCGCCGGGGATCTTCGAGACGCTCGCCGTACTCGGTCGCGACGAGTCGCTGGCGCGCATCGATCGCGCCTTGCGGTCGTAACGAAACCCGACCATCCCCTCAACCAAACGTCCACAGCTGCCGATACCGGGGATGCCCGACCGATCCCGACCGAAGGCAGGGACCGCCACACCATGAGCATCTCCGCACCCGTTCGCACCACCGGCAACAGTGCCGCCGTCCAGCGCCATCACAACGAGGGCCATGGCCGTCGCCTGACCGCTGCCTTCGAGGCGCTCGAAGCCTTCCCCGCGCTCGCCGAGTCCCGCAACCGCCTGCTGCGTCTCGTCAGCGCCGAGCGCGTCTCCCCCGCCGACATCGTCGCGACGGTCGAGTCGGACATCGCGCTCGTCATCAGCGTCATGCGCCTCGCCAACCAGCTCGACGGCCCGCGCCGCGGTCGTGTGGAGTCGGTCGTCAAGGCCGTCGAGATCCTCTCTCCCGAGTCGGTGCAGGCGCTCGCCAGCCGCGCGCGCACCTTCGACTTCTTCGAGCGCTCGTCGGTCTGGGACGCCGCACCCGAGCGCTTTCGCCTGCACGGCGTCGCCACGCAGCGCGCCGCCGACCGCCTCGCCCAGGAGGCCGGCTACGAGCATCGCGACCGCCTGATGGTGACCGCGCTGCTGCACGACATCGGCAAGCTCGTCCTGACGCACGCCTACCCCGGCTACCCCGAGCAGGTCCACGGCGATGCTCGCACGCCCGAGGAGCGCGTCCATCGCGAGCGCCGCGAGCTCGGCGTCGACCACGCTCTCGTCGGCGGCGTGCTCGCACGTCGCTGGGGCCTGCCGAGCCCCGTCGCGTCGGCGATCGAGCGCCATCACTCCGAGGACGCGCAGGGAGAGGCCGCGTTCGTGCGCCTCGCCGACATGCTCGCCCACTACGCCCACGGCGGCCAGGTGTCGCCAAACTCGCTGCTGAAGACTGCTCGCGCGGTCGGCCTCGGCCCGGTCGAGCTGCGCGCCGTGATGTACGACCTGCCCTACCCGACGTCCGGGCGCCCGCGCCAGATCGACCCGTGCCCGCTGTCGGGTCGCGAGGTCGAGGTCCTCAAGCGCCTCGCCGAGGGCAAGGTCTACAAGCAGATCGCGGCCGAGCTGCAGCTGTCGACGTCGACGGTCCGTACCCACCTGCACAACATCTACGGCAAGCTCGGCGCCGTCGACCGCGCTCAGGCCGTCCTCATCGCGACCGAGCGCGGCTGGCTGTAGCTCAGCCCGCCTCGGAGGCCGCGGCTCGCGTGGCTGGCTGTGGCTCAGCCCGCCTCGGCGGCTGCGGCTCGCACGGGCGACGGCGGCCCCGGACGACCGCCGCGCCGCCGCGCGGCGAGCATCCACGCGAGCGCCGCGAGGCCGAGGCCTATCGCGTCGATCGCGACGTCGACCGGCGTGCCGTGGCGGCCGTCGACGAACGACTGATGCCACTCGTCGGTGCAGGCGTACAGCAGCGCGAAGACCGTCACCGCGACGGGGCGTCGCCAGCCTGCGGTGCGCGCGAGCGTCAGCCACAGGGCGGCGTAGATCGTGACGTGCGCCAGCTTGCGCAGCGCGAGGTCCCAGTCGCCGAGGCCGGTGCTGAGATCCGGCGTCGCCGACAGCGCGAAGATCAGCGCCATGACCGCCAGCGGCGGCGCGTACCGACTGGTGGGTCGCATACAGTCACGATAGAGCGATGATCTCGATCACCACGAAGTCGCCCTATGCGCTACAGGCGCTGTCGGAGCTCGGCCGCTCGGGCGACGGCCCGGTGCCGATCGGCGAGCTCGCGCGCCGCCGCGACATCCCCGTGCAGTTCCTCGAGCAGCTGTTCGCGACGCTGCGCCGGGCGGGCGTGCTGAAGTCCCAGCGCGGCGTCAAGGGCGGCTACACCTTCGCCCGCACCCCCGGCCAGATCACGGTGCTCGAGGTCGTCGAGCTGCTCGACGGCCCCCTCGGCCGCGACGCCCAGGGCATCTTCGCCGAGGCCGCCGCCGCCGCCCGCGCGGTGCTCGAGGCGACGACGATCGCCGACGTCGTCGAGCGCGAGGCCCGCGACGCCGGCGTCGCGATGTACCACATCTGAGAGAGGGTCCACGGCTGCCGACTGCGCCCGGTGCTTGCGGGTGTCAGTACCGCTGAGGAGCGCGCGGAACCGCTAGGAACAGGGGATGGACTGACGCGCGAAAGGGGCACCCGCTTGGCATCGAACGCGTCGACCCGCTGCAGTATGAGCAGGCGATACGACCGGCTGGCCCGCCGTGGCTTGGCTGGTCTGGGTTGTCGCTGTCGCGTACCGCGCGTTGCTGGCGAGGCCGTTCGAGACGGCGACCGGCGCCCCCGCCGCTCGCTGACCGACGTGACCACGCGTGGGCTTCGCCGGCCGCGCGCTCGGGTCCGGCTACCGGGCTTCTTTGCGCCCCGCCGGCAGCCACAACGTGGTACCAACCGATGCCAATGAGCACGCCACCGCCGCAGTTCGGGCCATCGAAGGGCGCCGTCGATCGTGCTGGTGTATCGCTGCGTGCATGGTGGGACGGGTGGGAGAAGGAGAGGGGTAATCCGCTACCCGAGGTTCCCACGGACCTGCTCTTTGCCTTCAGGGCGGAGTTCCAGAATCCGATGAAGAAGGTGACGGTAGGCCTTCGTCAGTTCGTTGCCCGGGAGTGCGATCCCGAAGTTCCGATCACCGTCGGGCAGCGGTTGAAACGCGCGCCGCAGATCGTCGAGAAGCTCAGTCGATATCCAAAGATGAAGCTCTCGCGGATGCAGGACATCGGCGGCTGTCGGGCGATCCTGCATGGTGGACATGACGAGATGCGTCGGGTCGCCATCCGCATCGAGCGCAACTGGACGATCAAGCATCGGAAGCACTACACACTGGCAGAGCCGGCTGCCAGTGGATATCGCGCGCTGCACATCGTCATCGAGCGAGACGGAAGGCTGATCGAGATTCAGCTGCGCACCCCGCGCGAACACGACTGGGCGGAGGCCATCGAACGCACCGACAAGCGGCTCGGCCTGGACCTGAAATCCGGCCGCGGGCCACGCGTTCTGCTCGACTACTTCCGTCTCGCCGCCGATGGTCTGGCGATGGAGGACGCAGGCAAGACGGCCGGCTTGGACTTCATGCGAGACTTCGACATGGCGCGCGACGCCGCGCGCCCGTATTTCACGAGGGAGTGACCTACATGCCTCTGATCCACTACCTCCTCATCTACAACATCCAGCTCGGTCGCCTGGTCGAAACGCAGGAGTTCACGGACGCAGCCGCTGCGGGAGCCCGGTACGCAGAGCTGGAGCGCAAGTACGCTGGTCAGGGCGCGTTCGAAATCGTGCTCGTAGGGGCCGACTCCATCGAAACGATCAAGCGCACGCACGGCCAGTACTTCGTCGGCGATGGCGACGCGACGTCGTCGCCGTATCTCGCTGGCGTGTAGCCGCGCCACGTCGCAGCCCGCCCGCACTTGGGTGCGGCGACGACCGAGGAGCGGGTGACCCAGCATCTCCCCTTCTCGCGGCGGCCGATCCGGTGACGGCCGGTGGTCGCGGCGGCTATGGATCGGTGTACTTCTTCGACTTCAGCGTGATCGCGGCGTCATCGGCAACCTTCTCGCCCGCGGCGGGGGATTGAGCTACGACATGCCAGTTGCGATCGATGAGGAGCAAGCGCCCCTGGCCGGTTGCATCCTCCTCAGCGATGTTGAACAGGCCGTGCGCCTGCAGGTCGTCCTGAGCCGCCTGATGTTGCTTCCCGACTTCGTTGGGCACCGTGATCTTTCCGCCTGAGCCGCCGCCCCCGGTGCGTTGATCAGAGACCGAGCCCGGCTCAGGTGCTGCGTCAGTCGAAGAGCTGTCACCGGCGTCTCGCGATTGAGACTCCGACGCCGGCGGTGCCGGGACCTGCCGAACGACTGTCACGACAGTCCGGGTTGCCGTTCCTGACGAGCCGCAGGCGCCGAGCACCATGCCTGCGGCCACGATTGACAGGAAGCTCATCGCCAGCTTCATCGTTGCTTGGATCGGTGCGTCGTTCTCCCATCGCAGCGAGCCTCCTCCACTCGAACGGTCGCGTCAAGAGGCCCCCGAGGCTCGTGCCCACCGCTGGCCATGACGAGCCCACCGAAGACGCCCGCGCTGCCGGTGGCCAGTGCCGACCCCGGCTAACTCCCTCGGGCCTGTGCTCGCTCGGGCCTCGTCGCCCGACAGGACGCCGCCCCCGTCCGCTGGGCGTCCAGCGCCGCCGAGTCGGTCGGGGCGAGCGTATCGGCCGTGGCGGACGCGATCGCCAATGCCTGCGAACCTGACGCCGCGGATGGGCGACGGGCATCACCGAGGCCCCTCCGTGGGCAGCGAGCACCGAACCATCCCCGTGCGAGTCGGGCGCGCCCTCGCGACCAGGCGCCGCCCGACGCAATCCGGTCCGATTGGCGCGCATCCTGCCTGATCGCCTGTACCCGCCAACTGTGGCGGCGAGTACCACATGTACGCCCGCGCTGGACGTCTGTTCGATTGCGCGGCGACCGCCGGCGGGAGATGCTGCGCGCAAGGAATCGCACGGACGGAGGAGGACGAGATGGATGGCTCGCGACGACGGCGCCCGTGGTGGCAGTGGGTGCTGGGGGCGTTCGTCGGTCTCGTGATCCTCACCGCGATCTTCGGCGCCGACGACGAGCAGCCGGCGCGCGGGGCCGCCGCGGACACGACCGCCCCGGCTGCGATCACGACGCAGACCACGCCGGTCGGGACGATCGCCGACGCGCGTGCCGCGGTCGACGACGATCGCTACGCGGCGGCCAGCGTGATCGCCCGCACGGCCGGCGCGGGCGCGCCGGCCGAGATCCGGCGACGGATCGCCAACCGGATCGTTCGCCGGTCGCTGGCGGCGCTCGCTCGCGGAGACCGCGCGCGAGCGCGCGCCCTGCTCGCGCAGGCGCAGAGCTACGCGACCACCGCGAGCGCGCGCCAGGCCCGGACGAGCCTTCGCGCGGCGCAGGCGCGGGCGGCGGCGCGAGCACGCGCGCGTCGCGCGGCGGTCGCACAACGGCGCCGCGACCGCGCCGCGCAGCGCGCGGCGAGGGCGACCCAGCGTGAGGCGGCGCGGCGCGATGCTGCCCGGCGTGAAACGGCCCGGAGCGAGGCGGCCCGGCGTGAGGCGGCGCAGCGTGGGGCGACGCGGCGCGACGCGGCGGCCGCCTGCGACCCGAACTACGCGGGCGCGTGCCTGAAGGCCGACTCGCCCGACTACGACTGCGAAGGCGGCCGCGGCGACGGGCCCGACTACACCGGCCTCGTCCACGTCGTCGGCGCGGATCGCTTCGACCTCGATCGCGACGGCGACGGGATCGGCTGCGACCGCTGACGCGCGCTCCCGCCGGGGGTGTGTCGGGTTAAGCGCCTATAGGGCACCAAACCCGACACACCCCCGCGCGCACCGCGCCGACCGCGCCCGCGGCAGCGCGATGGCCGCCGGGGCCCGCGACGCGCGGACCGCACCCGCGGCGCACGCGAAGAACGTAGGGTCCGCAGCATGGACTACGTCGCGATCCGCGAGCGCTCGGTGCGCAAGCTCGCGCGCTGGCAGCTGTCCGACCCGGGCGTGCTGCCGCTGCACTGCGACGAGGACTTCGAGTGGGTGCGCGACGCGCCCAGCGTCGCGGCGCGCTGCCATGCGATCGCCGCCGCGCTCGCGATCCAGCAGGGCGCCCCGCACGAGCGCATCCGTCGCGCGCTGCGCGACAACGACCTCGAACGCTGGCTCGCCGATCGCGAGGAGCGCTTCCTGCGCCACCTCGAGGGCGACGCCGAGATGGACGACGAGGAGCGCCACCAGACGACGGTCGACATCTCCTGGCGCGAGGAGGCGCTGTGGGCGCTGCTGTGGAGCATCGAGCTCGTCGACGACATGCCACCCGACGAGCTCTGCAGCCGCGAACCCTTCTACGAGCGCCTCGCTCCGGACCTCGACCCGGCCAAGGGCCGCACCGACGTGCTGCTGCGCCCGCTGCCCGAGCTCGCCGTGATGCTGGACTTCTACTACTGCCTGCACTGGCACGCGCGCAACGCGCAGTACCACGGTCAGCGCTGGGACTCGAAGATCGCACCCGGGGCGGTGCTCGAGCGCCGGCGCGCGCTGGAGTGGCTGTTTCAGGACGTTCCATGGGAGGACGTCGACCTCGGCGCATGACGCGCGCGCGCTGGATCGCGGCCATGGTCGCCCTCGTCGTAGCCTCCGCCGCGGCGGCCGCGACGGCGTGGTACTTCTTCGCGCCCGCGCCGCCGGGCGTGGGCGGCTTCGCGTTCGTGCGCTCGGTCCCCGGCGCGCGGGCGACGATCTGGGCCGTCGGCGACGGCGACGCGTCGGCGGCGTCGCGCGCGCTCGTCGCGCGCATCTCCGCCGGGCACCCGGACCGCTTCCTGTACCTCGGCGACGTCTACGCGCGCGGCACCCACGACGACTTTCGCGAGCACTACGCGCCGACGTGGGGACGGCTCGCGTCGATCACCGCGCCGACGCCGGGAAACCACGACTGGCCGCGCCATCGCAGCGGCTATGACCCGTACTGGCGGCGCGCGCTCGGGCGCTCGCGGACCGCCGCCTGGTACGCCTTTCGCGCCGCCGGCTGGACGATCCTCAGCATCGACTCCGAGGCCGATCACGGCGACGGCTCGGCGCAGCTGGCGTGGCTGCGCTCGAAGCTGCGCGCGCGCGGGACCTGCCGGATCGCGTTCTGGCACCGTCCGCGCTTCAGCGCCGGCTCACACCACGGCGACACGGAGGCGATGGCGCCGGTGTGGGACGCGCTGCGCGGGCACGCCACGATCGTCGTGTCCGGCCACGAGCACGACATGCAGCGCCTGCATCCGATCGACGCGATCACGCAGTTCGTCTCCGGCGCGGGCGGCCACAGCCATCACGGCCTGCGGCGCGGCGATGCGCGTCTGGCGTTCGGCGACGACCGCCTCGGCGGGGCGTTGCGGCTGCGGCTGCGGCGCGGGGTCGCCGCCTACGCGTTCGTCTCGACGGCGGGGCGCGTGCTCGATCGCGGCACGCTGCGCTGCCGCCCACTGCGGGCGCGAGGCTCCTACGCCAGCGCGGCGGCGCCGGCCGCGCTGCGGCCGATGCGCGTCCACGAGAGCGGAGCGGCGTCCGCTCCCAGCTCGAAGCGCAGCAGCACCTCGGTGCCGCCGCCCTCGGCCGCGCGGATCTCGCAACGCTCGGCTTCGTGGGCCATCAGCGCGAGCCCGAGCCCGAGTCCGGGGCTGTCCGTGCGCGGTCCCATCCCGACACCGGTGTCGCGAATCGCGAGCACGAGGCCCAAGCCGTCGCGACGGACCCTGACGTAGATGCGGTCGGCGTCGCGCGGCGGGCGGCGGTAGGCGTGCACGACGACGTTCGTCGCGGCCTCCGTGACGGCGAGCCCGATCCGCGTCAGCGTCTCGTCGCCGGCGCCCCATTCGGTCGCGATGTCGGTGACGGCACGGCGGATCACGGGCACCTGCGACGGATAGGCCGGATACGAGGCGTCGAGCCCTCTCCCGTGGTCGCTCAGGGCCATCCGGCGTCCCTACCCGCTAACGACGGGGCCATCACATCGTGTTCGCGGATACGGTGTGCACGTCAATGGCTCGAATCCCGGTCAACATTGCCGAGCACGTCGGGCGCACCCCGATGATCGAGCTCGCGCGGATGGCTCCGGAGGGCGCACGGATCTTCGGCAAGCTCGAGTCCTTCAACCCCGGCGGCAGCGTCAAGGATCGCATCGGGGTGGCGATGATCGAGGCCGCCGAGGCCGACGGGCTGATCGAGCCGGGACGCACGACGGTCGTCGAGGCGACGTCCGGCAACACCGGCATCGCGCTCGCGTTCGTCTGCGCCGCGAAGGGCTACGACCTCGTCCTGACGCTGCCGCAGGGGATGAGCCGCGAGCGCGAGAGCCTGCTGCGCCTGTACGGCGCGCGCGTCGAGATCATCGAGTCGATGGGCGGCATGAACGAGGCGGTCGAGGCGGCGCGCGAGATGGCCACGCGCGACGACGTCTTCCTGCCCAACCAGTTCGCCAACCCCGCCAACCCCGAGGCGCATCGCCGCACGACGGGGCCCGAGCTGTGGGACGACCTCGACGGCGACGTCGACGTGCTCGTCTGCGGCGTCGGCACCGGCGGCACGATCACCGGCGCGGGCGAGTTCCTCAAGGGCCGCAACCCGAAGCTGCGCGTCGTGGCCGTCGAGCCGGCGAGCTCGGCCGTGCTGTCGGGCCGCTCGCCGGGGCCGCACAAGATCCAGGGCATCGGCGCGGGGTTCGTGCCGCCGGTGCTCAACCGCGAGATCATCGACGAGGTCATCGCCGTCGACGACGAGGACGCGCTCGACACCGCCCGTCGCGCTGCCCGCGTCGAGGGCGCGCTCGTCGGCATCTCCTGCGGCGCCGCGCTGTGGGCCGCGAGCGAGATCGCGCGCCGTCCCGTGTCCCAGGGCGCGCGGATCGCCGTCGTGCTGCCCGACTCCGGCGAGCGCTACGTGTCGACGCCGTTCTTCGCGCCGTAGAGCGCAGGGCGCCGTCGCTCCCGGCCCGCGGCGGACGGTCGATTCGCACCCGGGATTCGCCCGTTTAGCAGGGCAAGGCCGAGCGCTAGTCTCTGTCGCGTGCTCGGCCTGGGAACCCTCTCGCGGGTCGTCGGCGAGGTCCGCCGCGACATCGCCGCCGCCCACGCGCGCGATCCCGCGGCGCGCGGTGCGCCGAGCGCCGAGATCCTGTCCTCCTGGCCGGGCGTCCAGGCGCTGCTCGTGCACCGCGTCGCGCACGGCTTGCACGCGGCCGGCGTGCCGGTCGTGCCGCGGTCGCTGTCGATGGCGTCGCGGATGCTGACCGGCATCGAGATCCATCCGGCCGCGCGCATCGGGCAGGGCTTCTTCATCGACCACGGCGCCGGCGTCGTCATCGGCGAGACTGCCGAGATCGGCGACGACGTGACGCTCTATCAGGGGGTCACGCTCGGCGGCACCGGCTTCTCGACCGGCAAGCGCCATCCGACCGTCCAGGACAACGTCACGGTCGGCGCGGGCGCGAAGCTGCTCGGCGCGATCACCGTCGGCCACGGCGCGAAGATCGGCGCCAACTCGGTCGTCATCCACGATGTCGCGCCGAACTCGACCGTCGTCGGCAACCCCGGCCACGCCGTGCGCGTCGACGGCCGCCGCCCGGAGGGCCCCGACACCGACTGGATCCACCTGCCCGACCCGATCGCCGACGCGATCAAGGGCCTGTCGGCGCGGATCGGCGACATCGAGCACGACGTCGCCGAGATGTCCGGCTCCGAGCGCCCGGCGGCCGCCGACGTGCGCGCGCTGCGCCAGGTCAAGGGCCCGAACCCCGCCGGCGGCTGACGCGGCTTCAGTAGTAGACCGTGCGGCAGCGATGCCGCGGCCGCGCCTTGATCGCCGGCTCCTGGCCGCGGTTCCACAGCCAGTTGTCGAGCTCGTACGGCGCGGCCCCGCAGCGCTCGGCGAGCAGCTCGCAGGCGTGCACGGCGCAGGCGCGGATCTCGCGCTCCTGCTGGCCCGGGCGCAGCGGCAGGCCGGCGTCGACGTGTGCGGCGAGCGCGTCGTCGTAGCGCAGCACGCCGTCGCAGCGCAGGACGTGGGGGACGAGGTTGTCGGCGAAGATCGTCAGGCGGTGCAGGTCGTCGAATGCCGCGACGCCCGCCAGCGCGAGGTCGGCCGCGGCGATCTGCGCGCGCTTGTAGAAGCCGCGGTCGGCGAACAGCGCCATGCCCGTCGCGAGCATCGTCGCCAGCCGCTCGGCCGAGCCGCGCGCCTCGCGCGCGAGCGCGAACGCGTCGCGCTCGCCGAGGAACGCTCCGAGCGAGCGCAGCGCCTGGGCGTAGAGCGCGATCAGCTCGTGGTCGCGGCGCTGGCCGAGCACGTCGGCGAGCTCGTCGGCGCGCAGCCCCCGCAGCTGCGCCGCCGACCACGGGCCGTCGGCGCGGAAGCGGTCGGCGATCGCCCATGCGACGGTCGTGTAGCCCGAGCAGCCGTGGCGCTTGCGCAGCGTCGGAAACCAGCCCGAGCCGAAGTTCACCGCATCGACGGTCAACATGTACGTCGCGACGTCGGCCTCGGAGCCCTCGAGGTAGTGGCTGCGCGGGTCGAGCACCGGCGCCGGCCCCGGCACGGCCTGCGCCAGTGCGCCGGGGTCGATGCTCACCCAGCCGGCGTGCGCCGCGATCTGCGCGCACGAGCTGCGGACGTCGTCGCAGAGCGCCATCGGCGCATGATCGCGGGTCGCGGCGCGGCGCGGTCGGGCGAGAGCGCCGCTGGGCGAAGTCCTCCGACCGTGGGGCGCGACCGGGCGACGGCGCCGCGCGGCGAAGTCCTCCGACCGTCGGCCTATCCTGAGAAGGATGCCCGACACCGCCGCCGGCGACCGCATCGACGAGCTGCTCGTCGGTCTCAACGCGCCCCAGCGCGAGGCCGTCGTGCACGGCGAGGGGCCACTGCTGATCCTCGCGGGCGCGGGCACGGGCAAGACGCGTGTGCTGACGCACCGGATCGCGTTCCTCGAGCGCACCGGCCAGGCGCGCGCGAGCGAGATCCTCGCGATCACGTTCACGAACAAGGCCGCGCAGGAGATGCGCGAGCGCGTCGAGCTGCTCGTCGGCCGGCGCACGCGCGCGATGTGGGTCATGACGTTCCATGCCGCCTGCGCGCGGATGCTGCGCGCCGACGGGGACAAGCTCGGCTACACGCGCCAGTTCACGATCTACGACCAGGCCGACGCGCGCCGCCTCGTCAAGCGCTGCCTCGACGAGCTCGGCGTCGACACGAAGCGCTACACGCCCGGCGCGGTGCACAACCAGATCTCCGACGCGAAGAACAAGCTGCGCGACGCGGAGGCCTACAAGCAGCTCGTCGGCTCGTACTTCGAGCAGACCGTCGCCGACGCCTT
>JAWVGK010000079.1:0-3992 GCA_033855155.1 Solirubrobacteraceae bacterium
CTGCTCGAGAACACCGCCAACGAGAGCTTCCTCCACGACCAGGCGACCGGCGTGCCGCTCGAGCAGCTGCTGGCGCCGCCCGCATGACGCTCGCGCCGTTCGCCAACGAGCCGGTGCTCGAGCTGCGCCGCGCGAGCGAGCGCGCGAAGCTCACCGCGGCGCTCGAAGCGCTCGAGCTGCCGCTGCGCGTGCCGGTCTGGATCGGCGACGAGCGGCGCTTCGGCGACGAGCTCGTCTCGACCGACCCGGGCGCACCGCGGCGCGTTGTCGCAGTCGCGGCCAGCGCGACGGCCGGCGAGGCGCGCGCGGCCGTCGCCGCGGCTCGCGACGCGTTCGGCGCCTGGGCCGCGACGCCCGCCGCCGACCGCGCGGACGCGCTGCTGCGCGCCGCGACGTGGATGCGCGAGCGCCGCCACGCGCTCGCCGCGCTCGTCCTGCGCGAGTGCGCGAAGCCGTGGGCCGAGGCCGACGCCGACGTCTGCGAGGCGATCGACTTCCTCGAGTTCTACGCGCGCGGCGCGATCGAGCTCGCGCAGGGCGCGCCGCTGCTGCAGGTCCCCGGCGAGCGCAACGAGCTGCACTACGCCGCGCGCGGCGTCTGCGCGGTGATCGCGCCGTGGAACTTCCCGCTGGCGATCCCGATGGGCATGACCGCGGCGGCGCTCGCGACCGGCAACACGGCCGTGCTGAAGCCGGCCGAGCAGGCGCCGGGCTGCGGCCTGCGCGTCGTCGAGGCGCTGCGTGCCGGCGGCGTTCCTGCGGGTGCGATCGCGCTGCTGCCCGGCGAGGGCGAGGCGGGCGCGGCGCTCGCGGGTGACCCGGACGTCGCGACGATCGCGTTCACGGGATCGGGAGCGGTCGGCCTCGAGCTGCTGCGCACGGCCGCCGACGTCCCGTCGGGCGCGCGCCAGCTCAAGCGCGTCGTCGCCGAGATGGGCGGCAAGAACTGCATCGTCGTCGACGCCGACGCCGACCTCGACGAGGCGGTCCCGGCGATCGTCGCGTCGGCGTTCGGCTATGCCGGGCAGAAGTGCTCGGCGGCCGCGCGCGTGCTCGCCCACGAGGCCGTACACGACGTGCTCGTCGAGCGCCTGGCGGGCGCCGTCGCCGCGTTGCAGGTCGGTCCCGCGGAGGACTTCGCCAGCGACGTGCCGCCGGTCATCGAGCGGGCGGCGCAGGAGCGCGTGCGCGACTACGCCGAGCGGGCCGCGTCGCAGGGCGCGCTCGTCGGCGGCGAGCACGAGCTGCCGCCGGATGGCTGGTACTGCGCGCCGGTCGTCGCGACCGGCCTGCCGCCCGACTCCGACGTGCTGCGCGACGAGATCTTCGGCCCGCTGCTGTCGGTCGAGTCGGTGCGCGACGTCGACGAGGCGTGCGATCGCATCGACGCGCTGCCGGTCGCGCTCACGGGCGCGCTGTTCGCGCGCAACCCGCGCACGGTCGCGCACGCCGTGGCGCGCTCGCCGGTCGGCAACCTCTACGTCAACCGCTCGACGACGGGAGCGATGGTCGGCCGCCAGCCGTTCGGCGGCAACCGCCTGTCGGGGACGGGCACGAAGGCCGGCGGCGGCGACTACCTGCTGCACTTCGTCGAGCCGCGGGTCGTCACGGAGAACACGCTGCGCCACGGCCTCGTCGTGTAGGGCCGCGCCCGCGCGTTCGCCGCCCGCACGGCGGGTACCCGACGGGGCATGCCCGTCCTCGACCGTCTCCCCCGCCTCGCCGAGCTCGCCCTCGACGGCGCCGGGCCGCCTCGGCCGGCGCGAGCGCCGCCCGTGTGATCGCCGACGACGTGCGCCGCCGCCGCCAAGCGCAGGATTCCGCGAACGCCGCGCCCGCCGAGCCGGCCGCTCCGCCGACCGCACCGTCGGATTCGCCCTCCGCCCCCGCAGCAGCGGCCGCGGCACCGGCCGCGCCGACGCCGTCCGCCGCAGCGCCGGCGCCCGACGCACCTGCCGCGCCGCCCGCCGCGTCCGCCGCAGGGCCGGCGCCCGACGCACCGCCCACCGCAGCGGCGGCGCCCGACGCGCCCACCGCGCCGGCGCCCGACGCACCCGCCGCGCCGGCCACCACGTCCGCCGCGGCGCCGGCCGAGCCCGTCGAGTCCACGCCGCCCGACGAGGCCGTGCCCGCGGCCGCGACCGAGCCGCAGGCCCCGCCGTCACCGGTACTGGGCGAGCCCGCGCCCGGCCACGTCGATCGCGAGGCCGTCGTCGTCGCCGAGTCCGCCGACGCCGGCGCGACCGGCGCCGTCGGCGCCCAGATCACGATCGACGAGCCGTGGGACGGCTACGACGAGCTGGGCGCCGAGCAGGTCGTCGAGCGGCTGCGGGACGCGAGCAGCGGGGTGCTCGCGGTCGTGCGCCTGTACGAGCAGGCGCACGGCGACAGGCGCACCGTGCTCGGCGCGATCGATCGCCGGCTCGCCGCGATCAGCGAGTGAGCCCCTCAGTTGCTGCGGCAGATGACGTTCGGGCCGTAGAGGTCCTCGAGCACCTTCGCGAGCACCGAGCGCGACTCGTCCGAGGACCACGCCAGGAAGCGGATCATGGAGGGCAGCTGTGGATCCTGTGAGGGCATGGTGGGCTCCGGTCTGGGGTGGTGGAACACGGTTGCTGCTCGATGGAGTCGCGCGAGACGGCCGTTGATACGCCGGCAACGCAGCCGTAACCTGCGGCTCGCGCCAAGCGCGATGCCGGCGCCGTCCCAATCACCCACAACGGGGTAGGTCCCACCCATGTCACTCGCCACGACCGTCACGATCCTGCTGCTGCACGGCGGCGGCTTCAGCGGCGGAGACCCCTCGTCCGTCGCGCCGCTGGTCGACGACCTGCGCGCCGTCGGCTACGACGCGATCGCCGTCGACTACCGCAAGGAGAACCCGAACGGCAACATCCTCGGCGAGATCGCGACCGTCCGTCGCAAGGTCGAGGCCGTCGAGGGCCGCGGCCCGGTCGTCCTCTACGGCGTGTCGGCCGGTGGCACGCTCGCGGCCGCGCTCGCGGCCCGAGGCGAGGTCGCCGGCGCCGTCGTCGCGGGTGCCCCGACGAACCTCCTGACCTGGTTCGGCCTGTCGCCGATGCCGACGCCGGCGTTCTGGCAACGTCTCGGGATGGACGGCAACGCTCGCCGCGAGGCCTCGCCGATCTTCCGCCTCGATGGCGACCAGAGCCCGCAGCTGCTGCTCTACGGCGACATCGACCTGGTCGTGCCGGTCGAACAGGGCCGCAGCTACCTGCGCGCCGCGCAAGGCGATCAGCCGGACACGACGTTCCGCCTCATGAGCGTCTCGCCGCACGCCTACTGGCCGCCCTACCGGACGATCGCGCGCGAGTGGATCCAGGCCCGCTGGCCGGCGAGCTCGGGATCGGTCACGCGGGGCTCAAGCCCGCTGACGCGGTCCACACATCACGACGAAGCGCTCGTGCAGACGCGTGTCCTGCCCCAGCTCCGGATGAAACGCCACCGCGAGAAGCGTTCCCTGCTGCGCAGCCACCGCATGACCGTCCACTGACGCGAGGATCTCGACGTCGTCGCCGTGCTCGGCGATCCACGGCGCGCGGATGAAGACCGCGCGCAACGGCGGGCCGTCGAGCCCCTCGAACGCGAGGTCGGCCTCGAACGAGCGCACCTGGCGCCCGAACGCGTTGCGCCGCGCGAGGACGTCCATGATCTGCAGGTGATCGCGGTCGAGCATGATCAGCCCGGCGCACGTGCCGAGGATCGGCGTCCCGCTGGAGGCGAGCTCGCGCAGCGGCTCGGCGAGGCCCTCGCGCTCGATCCCGAGCGTCATCGTCGTCGACTCGCCGCCGGGGATCACGAGCCCGTCGAGGCCGTCGAGGTCCCCGGGCACGCGCACCTCGCGCACATCGGCGCCGAGCGCGCGCAGCATCCGCTCGTGCGCCGCGAAGCCGCCCTGCAGTGCGAGCACCCCGATCACGGGATGCCCGCTACCAGCCGCGCTGGGCCAGCAGCTGGTCGTCGTGCAGCGA
>JAWVGK010000080.1:0-4536 GCA_033855155.1 Solirubrobacteraceae bacterium
TCGATCACCGGCGAGCACGGCGTCGGCGTCGACAAGAAGCGCTACATGCCGCGGATGTTCGAGGAGCCCGACCTCGCCGCGTTTCAGATGCTGCGCTGCGCCTTCGACCCGCGCGGGCTCGCGAACCCCGGCAAGGTCATGCCGACGCCGCGCCTGTGCGGCGAGGTGCCCGGCCCCTACCGCCGCCATCCGCTCGAGCGCGACGGCGTCGCGGAGCGCTTCTGATGACCGTCCCGCAGACGATCCACCGCGAGACGCCGCGCACGGCCGCCGACGCCGCCGAGCTGCTGCACGCCTGCGCCTGCGACGCGCGGGCCGTGCGGATCGAGGGCGCCGGCACGAAGCCATGGGGGCTTCCGGGAGCCGACTGCGCCGTGCGCCTGCAGACCGGCTCGCTCGACGCGATCGTCGAGCACAACGCGGGCGACCTGACGGCGGTGCTGCAGCCCGGCGTGTCGCTGCGCGAGCTCGACGAGACGCTTGCCGCGGCCGGGCAGATGCTCGCGCTCGACCCGCCGCTGGGCGCGGGCGACGGCGCGACGGTCGGCGGCGCGATCGCGACGGCCGACTCCGGGCCGCTGCGCCACCGCTACGGCGCGCCGCGCGACCTCGTGCTCGGCGTGACGGCGGCGCTGTCGGACGGCACGCTCGCGCACGCCGGCGGCAAGGTCATCAAGAACGTCGCCGGCTATGACCTGGCGAAGCTCTTCAGCGGCGCGTTCGGGACGCTCGGGCTGATCGTCGAGGTCGCCGTGCGGCTGCACCCGCGCCCGCCGCTGCAGGTCAGCGCGACCGGCACGACCGACGACCCCGCGAAGCTCGCCGCGGCGTCGAGCCTCCTCGCCCACGGCACGCTCGAGCTGCAATCGCTCGACGTGCGCTGGGAGGCGGCGCTCGGCACGGTACTCGCGCGCTTCGGCGGCGTCGCTGCCGCGCAGCAGGCGGCCGCGGCCGTGAAGCTCCTGGCGGGCGCGGGCCTCGAGGCCGCGGTCGCCGACGACGACGAGTCGCTGTGGGCGGCGCAGCGCGCGGCGCAGCGCGCCGGCGAGGGCGGCGCGGTCGTGCGCGTCTCCGGCCGCCCGACGCAGCTCGCCGACGCGTGCGTCGCGGCGCAGGTCGCCGGCGCGACGCTCGTCGGCCGTGCCGGGCTCGGCGTGTCGTGGATCGCGCTGCCGGCGGCGGCTCCCGGCGAGCTCGTGCAGTCGCTCGCGCGCGTGCGCAAGGTGCTCGCGCCATCTGCGTGCGTCGTGCTCGACGCGCCGGCGTACGTGCGCACGCACCTCGATCCGTGGGATCACCCCGAGGACGCGGCGCTCGTGCTGATGCGCCGCGTCAAGGCGCGCTTCGACCCGACCGCGACCTGCAACCCCGGGATCTTCGTCGGCGGGATGTAGTGGCCTCGACCCCGATCGATCGCGCGTTCGACGAGCACAAGCCGCCCGAGCAGGAGCTGATCGAGGACTGCGTGCACTGCGGCTTCTGCCTGCCGACGTGCCCGACGTACGTGCTGTGGAACGAGGAGATGGACTCGCCGCGCGGGCGGATCGTCCTGATGGGCGCGGGCCTGGAGGAGGGCAGCGAGCTGTCGGACACGATGGTCGGGCACTTCGACAACTGCCTCGGCTGCATGGCGTGCGTCACGGCCTGCCCGTCGGGCGTGCGCTACGACCTGCTGATCGAGGACACGCGCCAGCAGGTCGAGCGCCGCCACGCGCGCACGCCGCGCGAGCGGCTGCTGCGCCGGGCGCTGTTCGCGACGTTCCCCCATCCCGGGCGCCTGCGCGCGACGGTCCCGCTGCTCGTCGCCTACCGCCGCTCGGGCCTCGCCGCGGCGCTGGCGCGCTCGCGGCTGCTCGAGCGCGCCCCGACGCTGCACTCGCTGTCGGAGCTCGCCCCGCCGGTGACGCTGCGCGACGCCGTGCGCCGGCTGCCGGCGCGCACGCGCGCGGTGGGCGAGCGCCGCGGCACGGTCGGCTTCCTGCAGGGCTGCGTCCAGCGCGCGTACTTCGGCGACGTCAACGCGGCGACCGTCGCCGTGCTCGCCGCGGAGGGCTTCGAGGTCCACACGCCGCGCGCGCCGCGCTGCTGCGGCGCGCTGGGCCTGCACGCCGGCCAGGAGGAGGACTCGCTGCCGCTCGCCAAGGCGACGATCGAGGCGTTCGAGGGCTACGACCACGTCGTAGTCAACGCGGCCGGCTGCGGCTCGGCGATCAAGGACTACGGCCACCTGCTGCGCGACGACCCGCAGTGGAGCGCGCGCGCGGCGGCGCTCGCCGCGAAGGCCCGCGACGTCCACGAGCTGCTGGCGAGCGTCGCGCCACGCGCGCCGCGCGGGGCGGTCGAGCTGAAGGTCGCCTACCACGACGCCTGTCACCTCGCGCATGCGCAGGGCGTGCGCTCGCAGCCGCGCCAGCTGCTGCGCACGATCCCGGGGATCGAGCTCGTCGAGCCGCGCGAGTGGGAGCTGTGCTGCGGCTCGGCGGGGATCTACAACCTCACGCGCCCGGAGGCGGCCGCCCAGCTCGGGGTGCGCAAGGCCGACAACCTGCTCGCCACCGACGCCCAGGCGATCGCCGCCGCGAACCCCGGCTGCACGCTGCAGATCGCCGCGCACCTGCGCCGCAAGGGCCACGCGCTGCCGATCCTGCACCCGATGCAGCTGCTCGCGCAGTCGATCGAGGCCGGCGCCGCCGGCGCCGGCCGGCGCGGCCGTCTGCGCGACGCCGCCGCCGCTCGCGTCCGCTCGTACCTGCCGGGCGCGGGGCGGTCTGGCGAATAGCGACCACGGGTCTTCCACCACCGGCCGCGGGGGGTGTGGCGCGCAACGTCCCGTAGAGGGACGTTCTGCACCAGACCCCCCGGCGGGGGGTCGCCCCGCGGCCGCGCCTCAGGTCGCTCCGCCGGGGGTCGCCCCGCGACCGCGCCTCAGGTCGCCCCGCCGGGGTCGCCCCGCGACCGCGCCTCAGGTCGCCCCGGCGGGGTCGCCCCGCGACCGCGCCTCAGGCGCCGGGCTTCAGCGTCATCAGCAGGATCGCGACGACGACGAGCAGCAGCGCGGCGGAGCCGAAGAGGGCGGCCTTGCGCGACTGCGCGAGGTAGTCGGCGCTCGGGGCGCCGCCGGCGCTGGCGTCGCGCTCGGCGAGCTCGGCGAGGCGCCGGTCGGTCGGCGTGAGAACGCCGCCCACGAGGCCGAAGAGGATGAGGAGGATCGCGAACGTCGCGCTGATCCAGGGATCGCCGAGGCTCCAGCGGTCGAGGGCGAGGAACATGCCCGCGACGAGCACGACGACCATCGCGGGCGTGATCACGCGACTGGCGAGCACGAGGTGCAGGCGGTGCAGCGACGCGAGGTCGACGACCTTCGAGCGCTTGATCTGCACGTCGATGACCGGATAGGCAAAGACGACGCCGAACGCGATCACGACGGCGAGGATGTGGACGGCCAGCACGATGTCGTAGAACCCCGTGGCGATGAGCATGCGTGAAGGCTTGCACGCGCGGCGGCGATTTGCGACCTTGGCGCATCGGCGATGATGGCCCGGTGCCCGCGACCGATCCGGCCACGACGTACCGTCCGGCGTAGCGCCGGTACATGGCGCGCGCGGTCTTCCTCAAGGCCCACGGCACCGGCGCGAAGCCGCTGCCCGACCGCTGGTTGGCAGCCGGCAGCTCGCTCGTGGACCCTGGCCGGACGGCGTTCCCGCGCCGCCCGCGGATGGGCGCCGGCGACCGCCTGCTGCTGTACGCGTCGGGCTGGCGCTGCGTGTTCGGCGTCGCCGAGGTGCTCGACGCGCCGAGCACCGACGTCCCGAGCCCGGCCGACCCACGGCGCTGGCCGTGGTCGGTCGCAGTCGAGCTGCTGATCGTCGTGCCGCTGCTGTCCAACGCCCCGCCGCTGGAGGCGATCGGCGTCTCGCCGCGGTCGATGAGCCAGCAGAGCCACATCCGCGTCGAGGAGCGCCACCTCCAGCTCGCGCTGGAGGCGCTGGCCGGCGTAGGGCGCTGAACGCGACGGGCGCCGGAGGCTCCGCTCGCCGCCCGCGGCGCACGCGGCGGTGGGGCGCCCGCGGCGCACGCGGCGGTGGGGCGCCGGCGGTGGGGCGCCCGCGGCGCCGCGCCTCCACGCGCCGCGCCCGCGCGCGCCGCGCCCGCCGCTCGCGCCGCCCGCGGCGGGCGGCCCCGCGGCGGCATACGTCCGCGCGGGGCCGTTGAACGCGCGGCGGGCGCGGGGCCGCTGAACGCCCGCGCCGCCCGCGCCGCGCCCGCCGCGCGCCGGACCTCAGGTCACCTTCGCCTTCGCCTTCTTCGCGGTCTTCTTGACCGCGCCGTCGCCGTTGCCACTGCCGGCGCCGTTGGCGACCTCGCCCTGGACCTTGTCGGGCAGCCCCGCCTGCTTGCGCAACCGCGCCGCGATCTCCTTGATCTCCTCGGGCGCGTAGTCCGGCGCGAACGTCGCCGGCTGGGCCGGCAGGTCGTTCGGCAGCGCGCCCTCGGGCGCCTCGTCGACGACCTCCAGCGGCTCGCCGGTCTCGGGGT
>JAWVGK010000081.1:0-4593 GCA_033855155.1 Solirubrobacteraceae bacterium
CCCTGCGAGACGAGGCCCAGGGCCACCTCGAGGCCCTGGCCGGGCCGAGCGCGCGGCTGCGCGACGATCAGTGGGCGGCCATCGAGGCGCTCGTGGTCGGGCGGCGGCGGGCGCTCGTCGTGCAGCGCACGGGGTGGGGCACGAGCGCGGTGTACTTCGTCGCCCCGGCGCGCCGGCGTGAGCGCGGCGCGGGGCCGACGCTCATCGTCTCGCCGCTGCTGGCGCTCATGCGCAACCAGATCGCCGCCGCCCAGCGGCTCGGCATTCGCGCGCACACGGTCAACTCGACGAACCGCGATGCCTGGGACGAGATCTCGCTCCAGGCATCGCGGTTGGTCGAGTTGACCGTGTGAGCGCGGATGCCGAGGCGCCGGGCGGCAGCGATCTGGTTGCGCATGAGCGCCAGCAGCGGCGAGACGATGAGCGTCGGGCCGGCGCCGCGCTCTCGCAGCAGCGCGGTCGCGATGAAGTACACGGCCGACTTGCCCCAGCCCGTGCGCTGCACGCACAGCACGCGGGCGCGGTCTTCGACGAGGTCGCGGATCGCCTCGAGCTGGTGCTCGCGGAAGGTCGCTTCGGGGCCGGCGAGCTCGTGCAGCAGCTCGGTGGCGCGCGCGTGGAGGGTGGTCGTCGTCGGCATCACGCTCACCATAGGCGCGAGCCCGGTGGTTCTCGCCCCCGGGGGGCGAAGCTCGGCTGCCTGGGCCCTATCGAGGGCGTGGACCAGCCATGCGAGGAGGCTTACGATGGACGGCGTGACGGCGACCGCTGAGATGACGGCTGCGGAGTTCCTGGCGCGCCCGGTGGACCCACCCACCCAGCGGTGGCAGCTGATCGACGGTGAGCTCGTGATGAACGAGCCGGGGCTGAGGCACAACGATGCGCAGGGTTGCATCTACGCTGCCCTCCGGGGCTGGACGCGGACCGCGTCCGGCCGGGGGTGGGTGGGCCTCCCGCTCGACGTCCTGCTCGATGACCGCAACGTGCATCAACCCGACGTCGCCTGGTATCGCGAGGACCGCACTCCGCGGCGCGGAGACACCGCGCCGTTCCCCGTTCCCGACATCGCCGTCGAGGTTCGCTCGCCATCGACGTGGCGCTTCGACGTCGGCGCGAAGAAGGCCAACTACGAGCGCCACGGCGTTGCCGAGCTGTGGCTCGTCGACACGGCGGCGGACGCCGTGCTCGTCTTCCGGCGCTCGGGCCCGAAGGCGCCGCACTTCGACGTCAGCCTCGAGCTGACCACCGACGACGCATTGACCTCGCCGCTGCTGCCTGGCTTCGCGCTGCCGGTCGGCGAGATCTTCGCCGACTGACGCGACTGCGTCGGCGCCTTCGTGGTCCTCGCCCGACGGGGGCGAACTCGGGCCTCCGGCGCCCTATGGGAGGCATGGACGACCGACCGCAGGAGGCTTACGATGGATGCCGTGACGACCCTCGCACAGCTGACGGCGACCGAGTTCCTGGCGTTGCCCGAGGACCCGAGCGCCCGCCGCTGGCAGCTGATCGAGGGTGAGCTCGTCATGAACGAGCCGACCTGGAGCCACGGTAGAGCGCAGTTCGTGATCAGCTCGTCGCTGGAGGTCTGGTCCTCGTCGGCCGCCGATCGCGGACGGGCCAACGCGCCGATCGACGTGAAGCTCGACGAGCGCAACGTCTACGGACCCGACGTCGTCTGGTATCGCGAGGGCCGCGCGCCGTCACGCGACGACCCACCGCCGTATCCCGTCCCCGACATCGCCGTCGAGGTTCGCTCGTCGTCGACGTGGCGCTTCGACGTCGGCGCGAAGAAGGCCAACTACGAACGCCACGGCGTCGCCGAGCTGTGGCTCGTCGACACGGCGGCCGACGTCGTGCTCGTCTTCCGGCGCTCCGGCCCGAAGGCGCCGCACTTCGACGTCAGCCTCGAACTGACCACCGACGACGCATTGACGTCGCCGCTGCTGCCCGGCTTCGCGCTCCCGGTCGGCGAGATCTTCGCCGACTGAGCGTCAGCCGCCGAGGATCTCCATCGCGATCGCGGCGACCTTCGTCGGCGTCGCGCCGACGCGCACGCCGACGGCCTCGAGCGCGGCGATCTTCGCGAGCGCGCCGCCGCTGGAGCCCGACACGATCGCGCCCGCGTGGCCCATCGTCTTGCCGGGCGGCGCGCTGACGCCGGCGATGTAGCCGACGACGGGCTTGGAGACGTTCGCGGCGATGTACGCCGCCGCCTCCTCCTCCGCCGAGCCGCCGATCTCGCCGCTCATGACGATCAGCTCGGTCTGCGGGTCGGCCTCGAACAGCGCGATGACGTCGACGAAGCTCGAGCCCGGCACCGGGTCGCCGCCGATGCCGACGATCGTCGAGTTGCCGAAGCCGCGCTGCGCCAGCTCGTTGCCGATCTGGTAGGTCAGCGTGCCCGACCGCGACACGACGCCGACGTTGCCCTGCTTGAAGAACTGCGCTGGGATGATGCCGACGTTCGCCTCGCCCGGCGACAGCACGCCGGGGCAGTTGGGGCCGATCAGCCGGACGTTCGGGTTGCGGTGCAGCGCGTTGTAGACGAGCAGCTCGTCGTGCGCCGGGATGCCCTCGGTGATCGCGATGATCGTCGCGATCCCCGCGTCCTCGGCCTCGAGGATCGAGTCGGCCGCGAAGCGCGCGGGCACGAAGATCATCGCCGTGTTCGCGACCGTCTCGGCGACGGCCTCGCGGAAGGTGTGAAAGACCGGGATGCCCTCGACCGACCGGCCGCCCTTGCCCGGCGTCACGCCGGAGACGACGTGCGTGCCGTAGGCGCGGTTGTTGAGCGTGTGGAACGAGCCTTCGCGGCCGGTGATCCCGGAGACGCACAGGCGCGTGTCCGTCCCGACGATGATGCTCACGCGCTCGCTCCGCGGGCGAGCTCGACGACGCGCGCCGCGGCTCCGTCCATCGTCGCCTCCGGATAGACGCCCGGCAGGTCGGCGTTCGCCAGCAGCTCGCGCGCCTCGACGTCGTTCGTGCCGTCCAGGCGCACGACGAACGGCACCGTCGGCTCGAGGATCCGCACGGCCTCGATCAGCCCGCGCGCGACCTCGTCGCAGCGCGTGATGCCGCCGAAGACGTTGAACAGCACGGCGCGGACCTTCGCGTCGGAGAGGATGACCTCGCACGCCTTGACGATCGAGTCGGCCTTCGCGCCGCCGCCTGCGTCGAGGAAGTTCGCCGGCGAACCACCGGCTTGCGCGACGACGTCGAGCGTGCTCATGACGAGCCCCGCGCCGTTGCCGAAGACGCCGATGTCGCCGTCGAGCTTGACGTACGTCAGCCCCCGCTGGGCGGCCATCTGCTCCTGCTCGTCGACGTCGCTGGGGTCCGTCAGGATCGCGTTGTCGGGGTGGCGGAAGAGCGCGTTGTCGTCAAGCGTGACCTTCGCGTCGAGCGCGACGACCTCGCGCTCGGGCGTCACGACGATCGGGTTGATCTCGACGAGCATCGCCTCCTCGCCGGCGAAGGCCGCGTACATGTGCGCGAGCAGCTCGGCGACGGGCGCGACGACGTCGGCCGCGACGCCGGCCTCGAACGCCAGCCGGCGACCGTGAAACGGCTTGAAGCCGACGAGCGGGTCAACGTGCAGCGAGGCGATGGCGCCGGGGTCCTCGGCGGCGACCGTCTCGATGTCGATCCCGCCGCGCGTCGAGAGCATCACCAGCGGCTTCTTCGCCGAGCGGTCGAAGACGACGCCGGCGTAGTACTCGTCCTGGATCCGCGTCGCGCGCTGGATCCAGATCTCGTGGACGGTGAAGCCGCGGATGTCCATCCCGAGGATGCCGCTCGCGTACTCGCGCGCCTGCCCGACGTCCTGCGCGATCTTGATCCCGCCGGCCTTGCCGCGCCCGCCGATCTTCACCTGCGCCTTGATGACGCACGGATAGCCGACCTCCTCGGCGGCGGCGACGGCGGCGGCGACGTCGCGGGCCGCGCGGCCGGGCAGCTGCGCCACGCCGTGGCGCTCGAGGAGCTGCTTGCCCTGGTACTCGAGGAGGTCCATCGGCGGCCCGACAATAGTCCACCGCGCCGGCCGCGGACGCTCGGGGCCGTGGGGCAGGGCCGTCCACGGGGCCGAAGTGCGATCATGGCGCCGCTATGGCACTACCGAAGCAGATCAACCTCGTCACCTTCGACGTCTACGGGACGCTCATCGACTGGGAGCAGGGCATCGTCGACGCGTTCGCGCAGGAAGCCGCTCGCGACGGCTTCACGATCGACCGCGACGAGCTGATCCGCAACTTCCACGAGATCGAGCGCGAGATCGAGGGCGGCTCCTACGAGCTGTACGCCGAGGTCCTGCGACGCACCGCCGTCGAGATCTCCAAGCGCGTCGACTGGCCGCTGGAGCCCTCGCGCTCGGGCTTCCTGCCCGACAGCGTCCAGCGCTGGCCCGCCTTCAAGGAGACCAACCCGCAGCTCAACAAGGTCGTCAAGAAGTACAAGACGGGCCTCATCTCGAACATCGACGACAAGCTGCTGGGCCAGACGCGGCGCCACATCCAGCACGACTTCGACCTCGTCGTCACCGCCCAGCAGGTGCGCTCCTACAAGCCCGACATGGCGCACTTCACCGAGTGC
>JAWVGK010000082.1:0-7034 GCA_033855155.1 Solirubrobacteraceae bacterium
GCGATGTCGAAGCCGTCGAGCGAGCGGCCGCTGCGCTCGGCGCCCTCCGCCAGCAGCGGGCGCAGCTCGGCGACGTGCTCGGGCGAGAACAGCATCGGGATCCAGCCGTCGGCGATCTCTCCGGCGAGGCGGGTGTTGTTCGGCCCGATCGCCGCGAGGTAGATCGGGATGCGCTCCTGGACCGGCGAGATCGTGAGCTTCAGCGCCTTGCCCGGCCCATCGGCCAGCGGCAGCGTCAGCGTCTCGCCGGCGAACTGCACGCGCTCGCGCGCCAGCGCCATCCGCACGACGGCGACGTACTCGCGCGTGCGCTGCATCTGGCGCGCGAAGCGCTGGCCGTGCCAGCCCTCGGCGACCTGCGGCCCGGACGAGCCGATGCCGAGCAGCATGCGCCCGCCGGAGAGCTGGTCGATCGTCGCGGCGGTCATCGCGGTCATCGCCGCGCTGCGCGCGGGCATCTGGAAGATCGCCGAGCCGAGCTTGATGGTGGTCGTTAGCCCGGCGAGCCAGCCGAGCACCGAGGCGGCGTCCGAGCCGTAGGCCTCGGCGGCCCAGACGGAGTCGTATCCCAGGCGCTCGGCCTCTTGGACGATCGCCCGCTGATCGTCGGACGACAGGCCCAATCCCCAGTAGCCGATGTGCACGCCGAGCCTCATCCGCGCAGCCTATGCAAGATGTCGTTCACGACCAGGGATTGAGTTGTGCCATTCGACGGGCTCACATAGGTTGACCGTCGTCCCGACGAACGGAGAGAGACCCCATGACACCGCCTCGTGAAGAAGCCCTGGCCGATCTTCGTCAGTCGATCGACATGCTGCCCGAGCGTACGCGCGCGGCGATGCTGTCGGGGCTCGGCACCAACACCGTGATCACCGGGGCCTTCACCGACGGCAGCGGCGTCTGCCCGATGCTCGCCGCGCACCGCGAAGGCGTGCGCTCGCGCTGCATGGGCTTCCCCGAGGCGTGGGACCGCTTCACCGGCGTGCACGGCCGCGGCATCTGCCGCCCCGCGACGCAGTACGAGGTGCTCCAGCTGCGCATGCAGATCGAGGAGAGCCTCGAGGCGCCGCGCACGACGTCGGGCTTCGCCGAGGCGATCGCCGAGCATCAGGCGAGCATCGAGGCGCGGCGCGCGTCCGGCCGGCGCCAGAGCGGCGGCTTCGTCGCCGATCTCACGAGCGCGATCGAGGAGCACCGCACGACCGCACGCGACCGTCGCGGTCGCGAGGCGAGCCAGGTCGGGCTGGACTGGCTGTTCGAGGAGACGCTCGTGCTGCCCGAGGACTTCGACGCGCAGGTCGCGACGGAGCCCGAGCAGGCCGAGGCGTTCGACTTCTCGCGCTCGTACTAGGGGTCACAGGATCGCGTCCAGCTGCCCGCCGCCGGGCAGCTGGAACACGATCTCGGGGATGACGCAGCCCGGGCTCAGCGTCAGCAGCAGGCGCACCGCGGCGACGAGGTCCGAGGTCTGGATCATCGCCTCGGGCGCGACGTGGTCGCGGACGAAGGCCGTCATGTCGGTGTCGACGAACCCCGGGCACAGCGCGGTCGACTTGATGCCGAGCGCCGACAGCTCGCGGTTCATCGACTGCGTGAAGCCGACGACGCCGAACTTCGTCGCCGAGTAGACGCTGAGCCACGACTCGCCCTGCTTGCCGGCGAGCGACGCGGTGTTGACGACGAGCGCGTTGCGGTGCTCGGCGCCGGCGGCCGTCAGCATCGGCAGGGCCTCGCGGTAGAAGAGCGGCAGCGAGCGCAGGTTCGTCGCCAGCTGGATGTCCAGGCGCTTGGTGCTCAGCTCGCCGATCGGCGCGCCGATCCCGATGCCGGCGTTGTTCATCAGCACGTCGAGGCGCCCGTAGGCGTCGCGGTGCGCGGCAACGACGCGCCGGATGTCGTCCTCGTCGCCGACGTTCGCGGCGACGCACTGGACCTCGAGGCCGTCGCCGCGCAGCTCGTCGTAGGCGGCCTCGAGCTTCGCCGGCCGGCGCGCGACCATCGTCACGGCGGGCCCGTCCTCGGCGAGCATGCGCGCGACGGCGAGGCCGATGCCGCTCGAGGCGCCCGTCACGATCGCTGCGCGATCCGCCATGCCGTCACTCCTTGGGGTTTGGGTGGGGCTATCCAATCACGCGAGCGCGGCGGCCTCGCTGGCAGGCGCCCCGGGGTCCGGGGTGCTGTCACGAGGTGGAGCACTAGAGTCCCCGCGGATGCCCAGAACGCTCGCCATCCTGCTGGCGGCGCTCGCCGTCGCGCTGTCGGCGTGCGGCGGCGGCGGCGACGACGGCGGCACCGCCACGCCGGCCGCCGAGCCGCCCGCGGCGCGCCCGGCGGACTTCCCGTCGTCGAAGGGCAAGACGCTTGCGCAGCTCATCCGCCCGCTGCAGCAGGGCGCCGTCCTGGCGCCGAGCAGCGCCACGTCGCAGCGGCCCGGGCGCGACAACCGGCTCGGCTTCGCGATCGTCGACACGGCGAACAAGCAGATCGACGTCGCGGAGGTGGCGGTCTATACGGCGCGCGCGAACGGCACGCAGCTACGCGGCCCGTTCGTGGCTCGCAAGGAGTCGCTCGACGTCGCGACGCCGTATCGCAGCGCCCAGACCGCGTCGGATCTCGCCAACGGCAAGACGTTCTACGTCGCGCGGCCGCAGTTCGTCAGCGCCGGTGCGCACAAGGTCGTCGGCCTGGTGCGTCTCGACGGCCGCCTGGTCCTGGCCGACTCGCCGATGGGCCTGCGCGTCGGCGCGCGCAACGGTCCGCCCGAGGTCGGCGACGACGCGATCCGCATGCACACGCTGACGGGCCCCGACGTCGGGGGGGACCTGCGCAAGCTGTCGACGCGCGTGCCGCCACCGCCCGAGATGCTGGGTACGGACTTCGCCGACGTGCTCGGCAAGAAGCCCGTCGTGCTGCTGTTCGCGACGCCCGCGCTGTGCGCCTCGCGCACGTGCGGCCCGGTCGTCGACATCGCCGAGCAGGTCCGCGCCCAGAACGGCAAGGGCGTGACGTTCATCCAGCAGGAGATCTACCGCGACAACGATCCGTCCAAGCCCGTCCGCCCGCAGGTCGCCGCTTGGCGCCTGCCAACCGAGCCGTGGGCCTTCGTCATCGACCGCACCGGCAGGATAGCGGCCCGCTTCGAGGGCGTCTTCTCGACCGGCGAGCTCGCTCGTGCAATAGCCCGCGTGAAGTAGCTTTCCCGCGCGGGCCGGTAGCTCAGTGGTCAGAGCAGCGGACTCATAATCCGTCAGACGAAGGTTCGAGTCCTTCCCGGCCCATGTGGGCTTTGCAACGGCGCACGCGCTCCGGCACACGTTCTGCACGATGCTCGCCGAGCGTGACGTAGCGCTGGAAGTCCGCGAGCTCGCCGGCCATGTCCGCGTCCGCACGACGCAGACCTACGCAGAAGTCAGTGACCAACGCAAGAACGAGGGCATCGCCGCGCTCGAGCACATCCCACACCCGCTCTCGGGATAGAGCGTCGAGGGGTGTGTGGCAGAACTGCGGTCGTTCGGCTAGCGGTGGCTCGGCCGATGTCGTCGAGACGGCCGGTGCCCGCGCAGCGTCTCAGCTGGATGCAAGCGAGATCGCGTCCTTCCGGGCACTCAGAGAAGCCAACGGCGGCGAGGTTGGCCGCTTCCGGCGCAGCCATCTCGTTCCGGTTCCGGCGTGGGGTCGATGGCACAGCTGAACGCGATGCTGCGCGAGGCCAGCGAGCAAGACATCGGCCGCCGTGCCCGCTGGAAGCCGCAAATGGCGCGCTCACGGCTGCGACATCTCAGCTAAGCGATGGATTTCGTGCAGATGATGGCGCCATCCCAGGACGCCGCCGCGACCATGACGTCGGCCGCAGCAGTCATGCAGCGCGCGTGTATCGCGGTTCAACGGGCTGGGCGCGACGAGGGCTCGTGCCCTCGCCGCGCCTGTACAGCACAGCCTGCGCTCGATCAGCGCCTTGCTAGCAGGGTGTGCCGTCGCAGGTGTCGGTGCCTGGGCCGCCGATCAGGGTGTTGGTGCCCGTGCCGCCGCTAAGGGTGTCGTCGTTGTCGCCGCCATCGACGAAGTCGTTGCCGCCTTCGCCGCTGAGGGAGTCGTTGCCCTCGCTGCCGGTGATGGTGTCGTTGCCCTCACCGCCGCTGATCGTATCGTTGCCTTGGTTGCCGTCCAGGGTGTCGTTGCCGCCAAGGCCGGTGATGGTGTCGTTGCCTTCACCGCCGGTTATGACGTCGTCGAACTGGGTGCCGGTGATGGTGTCGTCGCCGCCGAATCCATCGATCGTCTTGCCTGGGTTCGCCATGCTGCAGTCGATCGTGTCATTGCCGGTCGTTCCGGTCACGGTCGCCTCGTTCTGCGTCACGCCAAGGCTGACGACGCAGGGGAGGTAGGGCTCAACGACATCCGGGACGCAGTTGCCCGTCGCGGGGTCCTTTTTGAATCCCACAGGAACCTCGGTCTGGTTACCGGCGATGTTCGGGCACACGTCGCTCGGCGGCGGCGGCGGCGGCGGCGGAACGACGCTGGGGCAGCCCGCGGCGGGGGCCGGAATGATGTCCTCGCGGTCTTGGTGGCGTCGGTGCGCCTCGACGGCGTTCTCGCTGATCGTGATCTGCACGTACGGGTTCGTTGCCGATCCGGTCGCGTGACAGATCGTGACCTTCTCGGCGGCGTTGGCTGCTGGTATGAACGCCAGCAGCCCGACGCACGTCAGCAGAACGAAAACCGCGCTGCGGATCGGTTGGCGATGACGGTGGTTCATGATGTCTCCCTGGGGGTAGGCCGCGGTGGCTGACGAGTACGTCAGCGTTGTGCTGCGATGGGTGTTGGCTGTTGCCTGCGAGCAGCACTCGCCGGGTCGTTGGCTCCTCGAAGGGGCCAGCGCTCGGCGCGCACGGCCGCGGGCGCACCTAGCATGTCGTGAGGATCGAAACTGGTCCGCGTGCGCATGGCGACGCAGTTGCTGTCCGTGCGCCCTGGCGCGAACCCGAGCATCGCCCGCCGAGGGTTGGAGCGGAGCGACCAGCAACGATACACCCCGCCACCTAACGGACAAGGCACCCGAAAAGCTACAATCGTGCATTGGCGGGAGGCCCTGCGTGCACTACCGTGAGACAGAACACTTACGCGTCCTGATCGCCAACGAGCGAAAGGATCGCCTCGCGCTCGTCGCGCCGATCGTCGTCGCGCTGGGACACGAGGTGATCGCCCGCGAGGCCGACGTCCAGGACGTCGGCGCCGTCACAGCCAGGGAGCGCCCCGACGTCGCGCTCGTCGGGCTCGGCGAAAGCTCACGGCACGCACTGGAGCTGATCGACACGATCGTGCGCGAAGCGACCTGCCCCGTGATCGTTCTCATCCACGACACGCGCGATCCTGACTTCGTCAAGGAGGCGTCCAAGCGCGGTGTCTTCGCGCACATCAACGACGCCGACGTCGAGGACTGGCAAAGCTCGATCGACATCGTGCTGCGACGCTTCGCCGAGTACCACGAGCTCGCAGGAGCCTTCGGACGCCGGGCGCTGATCGAGTGCGCCAAAGGGATTCTCATGGAACGTCACGCCATCGACGCCACAGCCGCCTTTGAGCTGATGCGCGAGCACGCACGCACCGACAACCGCAAACTCATCGACCTCGCGACCGCGATCGTCGACAGCCACCGCCTCCTCCCCCCCATCCTCCCACCCGGCCGTCGGACTCAGCCCGCGTGACAGCCACGACCGCTGCGCACGCCCCCGCCGACCGAGGCTCGACGAACCCTAGCCCGCATAGTTCGCCGCAGGCGACCAGTCGACCCGTCAGCAACCGCCGAGGCGCCGCGTTGCGCGCCAACGCAACGACGATGCCGTGCCTGCCATCGAGCGCGCGATGAGGCTCGCCATGTAGAGGGTAGGCATAGCGACCGGCATGTTCACGTGCGCGATCAGATCTTCCCGCAGCAACGGCCAGAAGCGCAGGCGTCGCTCAGCCTCTACGAGCAGTCCGTTGGCCAGGTGTGCGACAAGCTGAACGCCGTCGAGAACCTGCGCGGAAAAAACGAGCGGCGCATGGCGCAGCGGCTTCGCCGGGACAAGCGCTCCCCGCTGGCTCAACCCGTCGTCGCCGTCGGCCGGGCCAGCCGAGCTCGGTCGGTCAGCCGTGCAGCTGGACGTGGTCTGCTTCGGCTGCGCCCGCGAACGGCCGGGTGAGGCCGTAGGCCTCGAGCGTCGCCTCGCTGACGCCCTCGACGCCGGGGGTGTCCGATGCGATGCCGCGGGTGTGTGGGTCGTTCGCGAAACCGCCGACCTCGACGGAATGCTGCGGTGAGCGGTAGCCGGAGAGCCCGATGAGATGCAGGTGCAGCGCCTTGCCGAGGCGATCCAGCCGCGCTGCCAGCACGGGCTCGCTGCCGACGCCGTAGTTCGTCCCCGGCGCCTGGAAGAACCCCCAGATGCCGCCATGTTCGCCGAACACGCCTGCTTGGCCGGAGGGCAGGGGAAGCGCAGAGCCGCCAAAGGCGAGGCTCTGCGCTCGCAGGGCCGCCGCGTTCTGCTGGGCGATCTGAAGCTCGAGCGCGTGGCGGCGGCGGCCGAGCGCGGCGAGGGCGGCACTGTGGCGCTTGCGTGCGCGGACGAAGACCATCGCGCGTGCCACGAGCGCGATGCGCACTTGGCTGACCTGATCGCGCTCCGTCAGCGCCGACGCGGTGACCTGGCGCTGGCGGCGTTCGTCGGCCGTCAGGCGCCGTGTCTCGCTCGCCACCGCTGTGCGCGCGCGCCCAACGGCCAGCGTGACCTGCGCATTGTGGCGGCCGATCGCCCGCAGCTGATCGACGCGCTCGAGCAAGTCGGCAAAGCCGTGCGCGTCGAGGACGACGTTGACGATGTCCGCCGTCGGCGTCTCGTAGGATGCGCGCAACTGGCGGGCGAGCACGAGCTTGTCGTGGGCGAGGCCGCGGCGCAGGCGCATCAGTCGGGCGCGGTCGGTGCGCAAGTCGAACCGCAGCGTGCCGAGGATCTGGCGCTGGATGTCGAGGCTGCGCTGCAGTCCACGCTCGCGCG
>JAWVGK010000083.1:0-3057 GCA_033855155.1 Solirubrobacteraceae bacterium
GCCGCGCGCGGTGCTCGCGTTCCTGCCCGAGGGCGGCGACGACAACCCCGACCCCGTCCTCGACCGCCTCGCGGCGCGCCCGCAGCTCGCGCTCGGGCTCACGAGCGCGACGCAGGGGCGCTACACGGCGGCGCAGTCGCTGCTGGACATCTCCGCAGGCTCGCGCACGTCGCCGAACGTCTACGACCCGCGCCCGGCGCCGCGGCTCGAGCTCGTCGCCGGCGGCGACGGCACGGGCTTCGTCTTCGGCTGGGCGAAGGCGCTCGCGCGCGCGCGCACGGCGCTCGCCCAGATCCATCCAGGCCTGCTGGCGCAGCAGATCCCGGGCGGCGCCGGGTACGCCGGCGTCCGCGGCCGCCAGCACCTCGAGGCCGCCGCCGCCGCCGACGCCGCCGGCGACGTCGCAGCGGTCTCGCTCGGTCCGGCGGCCAGCCTCGGCGACCGCGTCGAGCGCCTGCTGCGCCGCCACCGCCTCGTCGTCGCGGGCCTGCCGACGGCCGCCAAGGGCGACGCCGTGCTCGACCGGCTGCTGCGCGACCACCGTCGCGGCGACGTGCTGATCGTCATGCAGACGCGCGCGCGCTCCTACGTGCCGCAGCTGCTGCCGATCGGGGCGCTGCTCGGCGACGGGGCGCGCGGGCTGCTGACGTCGCCGACGACGCGCACGGACGGCATCGTCGCGGGGATCGACATCCCGGCGACGATCCTGCGCACGCTGCGCCTGGCGGTCCCGTCGGGCGTCAAGGGCCAGCCGATGCGCGCCGAGGGGACGGCGAACGCGGACGACCTGCGAGCGATCGAGGCGCGCCTGAAGGTCGTCGGCGGGCGTCGTACCCCGACGCTGCTGGCGCTGCTGTTCTCGTGGGCGTCGCTGACGCTCGCGCTCGGGCTGATCGCCGATCGCCGCGGCGTCCGCGCCGGCGTGCGCATCGGCGCCCTCGCGGTGCTGTGGGTGCTGCCGATGCTGCTCGTGACGGGGGCGCTGGCGCCGCCGCGGCTGGTCGAGGTCACGACGGTCGTCGGCGGCTCGTTCGCGCTCGCCGCCCTCACCGATCGCTTCGTGCCCTGGCCGCGCGGGCCGCTCGTGCCGGCGGCCGTCGCCGTCGTCGGCTACGGAATCGACCTCGTCGCGGGCTCGGGGCTCATCGTGCACTCGCTGCTGGGCCCCAACCCCCGCTCGGGCGGGCGCTTCTACGGCCTCGGCAACGAGCTCGAGTCGTCGCTGGCGGTGCTGCTGCTCGTCGCGCTCGGGACCGCGCTCACGCGCCGCGCGGACTTCGACGGGCCACCCGCGCCGTTCGGCCGCGGCCCGGGACGATCGCGGCGCGGTGCGGCGATCGTCGCGATCGGCGGCGTCGTCGCGGCGATCCTGTTCGGCGCCGGGCAGTTCGGCGCCGACGTCGGCGGCGTCATCACCGTCGGTGCCGGCATCGCGGTGATGACCGTGCTGATGCTGCCGGGCAGGCCGTCGCGGCGCACCGTCGTGCTCGCGGCGCTGGCGCCGTTCGTCGCGCTGGCGGGGCTCGCGCTGCTCGACCTCGCCAGCGGCGGCAACGGGCACTTCACGCGCTCGGTGCTGAAGGCCGACAGCGTGGGCGCGCTGTGGGACGTCGTGGTGCGCCGCTACACGCTCGCCTTCAACGTCCTGCGCACGGGCGCGATGCCGTTCATCGTCGTCCTCGCGCTGCTGTCGGTCGCCTACGCCGCGCGCTATCGCGAGCGCATCTACGCGCCGCTGCGCGGGTCGCCCGCGTGGCGGGCGCTGCTCGCCGGCGGCCTCGCCTCCGCGGTTGTCGGGGCGCTGTTCAACGACTCCGGCCCGATCCTGCTGATCTTCGGCGTGTTCGTGCTCGCGTGCCTGACGGCGTACGCGCGCGCCGATCCGAACGCGCGATGATCCGCCCAACCCTTGCCGTCGCGCGCGGGTAAGCTGCCGCGATGCGCATCGCGCTGGTGTCCCCGTACTCGTGGACGTACCCCGGCGGCGTCACGCGCCATATCGAGGCGCTCGCGGAGCAGTACCTGGCCGCGGGCCACGACGTGCGCGTGCTGTCGCCGGTCGATCCCGACGACCGTCTCGCCGCGCGCATGCACCGCGGCGCGCGCCCGGCATCCTTCGCGCTGCCCGAATGGCTCGTGCCGCTCGGGCGCACGGTCGGCTTTCCCTCCAACGGCGCGGTCTCGAACGTCGCCTACACGCCCGGCGGCGTGAGCATCCTGCGCCGCGAGCTGCGCGCCGGCGCCTTCGACGTCATCCACCTACACGAGCCGGTCGCGCCGGCGCCGTGCTGGGACACGCTGTGCGCGAGCGACGCGCCGCTCATCGGCACGTTTCACTGCTACTCCGAGAACGCGATCTCCAACAACGTCGCGAACCTCATGGGCGCGCGCCGCCGGCAGAACCGGCTGCACGTGCGCATCGCGGTGTCCGAGGCGGCGGCGTGGACGGGCCGGCGCTTCTTCGGCGGCAGCTACCGGATCATCCCCAACGGCGTCGACGTGCCCGCGACGGCGGCCGTCCGCGCGCCGCGCGTCAACGGCGAGCCGCTGCGGATCGCCTTCGTCGGCCAGGCCGTCGAGCGCAAGGGCCTGCCGATCCTGCTGCGCGCCTTCGAGGCGCTGCGCGAGCACGTGCCCGTCGAGCTCCTCGTCGTCGGCGCCGGCCGCGAGGAGGTCGCCCCGCTGCTGGTGGACGACCGCGGCGTGCAGGTGCTCGGAAAGGTGAGCGACGCCGAGAAGACCGCCGTCCTCGCCGAGGCCGACGTGCTGTGCGCACCGTCGCTGGGCGGAGAGAGCTTCGGCATGGTCCTCACCGAGGCCTTCGCCGCGGGCACCCCCGTCGTCGCCTCGGACATCGCCGGCTATCGCGACGTCGTTCGCGACGGCGTCGACGGCGTGCTCGTCCCGCGCGGCGACCCGACCGCGCTCGCCGAGGCGCTACGCGAGCTCGCCCTGCGCCCCGAGCGCCGGGCCGCGCTGTCGGCCGCCGCGGCGCAGTCCGCCCCGCGGTACGCCTGGCCGGCCGTCGCCGCGGAGGTCCTGAGCGCCTACGACGAC
>JAWVGK010000084.1:0-14737 GCA_033855155.1 Solirubrobacteraceae bacterium
ACGGGCGACTTCGTCGTCGTCGTCAACGCCGAGAAGATCTCGGTCACGGGCAACAAGCGTGCGGACAAGAAGTACTACCGCCATTCCGGATATCCCGGCGGCCTGAAGACGCGGACGCTCGGCGAGATGCTCGAGCGCCGTCCGGAGGAGGTCCTGCGCCTCGCGGTCAAGGGCATGCTGCCGCGCAACCGCCTCGCCCGCAAGCAGATCACGAAGCTCAAGATCTACGCCGGGCCGGACCATCCGCACAAGGCTCAGCAACCGCAACCGATGGAGATCATCCCCTCGTGATCGACGAGAACGCCGAGCCGCCCGAGGACTCGCCGGCCGACACGCCCGAGCCCGCGGCCGACGCCTCCGCGGACGCCGCGCCCGCCGCGCCGCAGCCCGCCGCCGCGCCGCCGCGCGCCGCCGCACCCGAGCCCGAGACCGACGACGACGACGAGCCGGCGCCGCGCGTCAAGCCCGCGATCCCCGGCGCCGACCTCGAGGTCGACATCGTCGCCGAGGGCGCCGACCCGCTCGCGCAGCTCGACGAGGAGGCGCAGGCCGCCGCCGAGGCCGACGCCGAGCAGGACCGCGCCGACGAGCAGCCCGTCGCCGCGACGATCGACCTCGCCGCGGGCGCGCGCTACCGCGCGACCGGCAAGCGCAAGACGGCCGTCGCGCGCGTGATCCTGCGCCCCGGCACGGGCGCCTACACGATCAACGGCAAGACGCTCGACTCGTACTTCCCGCGTCCCGCGCTGGGTCGCAACATCCGCCAGCCGCTGGAGGTCGTCGGCTACGACGACCGCATGGACGTCGTGGCCCGCGTGCACGGCGGCGGCGTCAGCTCGCAGGCCGGCGCGCTGCGCCACGGCATCTCGCGCGCGCTGCTGGAGGCGGACCCCAACCTGCGCGGCGAGCTCAAGCGCCGCGGGTTCCTGACGCGCGACTCGCGCGTCAAGGAGCGCAAGAAGGCCGGCCTGAAGAAGGCCCGCAAGCGGCCGCAGTTCAGCAAGCGCTGACAGCGCCATCGCCGTGATCGCGGGAGGATCCCCGCAGCGAGCAGACGTGCCGGTGCGCAAGCACTTCGGCACCGACGGCGTCCGCGGCGTCGCCGGCAGCGTGCTGACGGCGCAGCTGGCGCTGTCGATCGGCGCCGCGGCGACACTCGAGGTCGGTGGCGGGCGCCCGCGCGTGCTCGTCATCCGCGACACGCGCGAGTCGGGCGAGATGCTCGAGGCGGCGCTCGCCGCGGGCATCGCCTCGGCCGGCGGCGACGTGCTGCTCGGCGGCGTGCTGCCGACGCCGGCCGCGCCGCTGCTGATCGAGCGCTACGGCCTCGATCTCGCCGCGGTCATCTCGGCGTCGCACAACCCGTTCGAGGACAACGGGATCAAGTTCTTCGGCCGCGACGCGTTCAAGCTCTCCGACGAGACGGAGCTCGCGATCGAGGCGCGGATCGACGCGCCGTCGGACTCCTGGCCGCCCCCGCCGCCGCGGATCGGCAGCGTGCGCACGATGCACGGCACCGGCGAGGACTACCTGCGCGCGTTGCACGAGCGCTTCGCCGGGCTCGACCTGAGCGGCGTCGACGTCGCGCTGGATTGCGCCAACGGCGCGACGTACCGCGCGGCGCCGGAGATCTTCCGGCGCCTCGGCGCGCGCGTCACCGTGCTCGCCGACGCTCCCGACGGGCGCAACATCAACGACGGCTGCGGCTCGACGCACACCAGCACGCTCGTCGCGGCGATGCGCGACGGCGGCCACGACGTCGGCTTCGCCTTCGACGGCGACGGCGACCGGCTGCTGGCCGTCGACCGCCGCGGCGCGCTCGTCGACGGCGACGAGCTGGTCGCGCTGGCGGCGCTGCACCTGCGCTCGCAGGACCGCCTGCCCGGCGGCGGCGTCGTCGTGACCGTCATGACGAACTTCGGCTTCCACAGCGCGATGCGCGCGGCGGGCATCGAGGTCGCGACGACGCAGGTCGGCGACCGCTACGTGCTCGAGCAGCTGCGCGAGCGCGGCTGGGGCCTGGGCGGCGAGCAGTCCGGCCACATCATCGACATGGGCTTCGTGCCCTCCGGCGACGGGATCGCCAGCGCGCTGCTGACGCTCGAGGCGCTGGCTGGCGGCGACCTCGCCGAGCGCCACGCGATGGACAAGCTGCCCCAGCGCCTCGTCAACGTGCGCGTCGCCGATCGCGACGCGGCGATGGCGAGCCCCGAACTGCTGTCCGCGGCCGCCGAGGAGGACGGCGCTCTGGCGGGCCGCGGGCGCGTGCTCGTGCGCCCGTCGGGCACCGAGCAGCTCGTGAGGGTGATGGTCGAGGCGCCGAGCGACGACGAAGCCGACGAGGTCTGCGCGCGGCTCGTGGCGATCGTCGAGGCGGCCGCCGTGCCGTAGCCTTCGGCCCCAGCGCATGCCGTCGACCCAGACCCGCATCGTGCAGGTCCTGACCACCGTGCTGGCGCTGGTCCTGGTGGGCATCGGGCTGTGGGCGCTGCTCGCGCCGCACGCGTTCTACGACAGCGCCGCCACGTATCCGCCGTACAACCGCCATCTGATCCACGACATCGGCGCGTTCGCGCTCGGTCTCGGCGCCTGCCTCGGGGCCGGCCTCGTGCTCCGCGACGCGCTGCTGGCGGTGCTCGCCGGCAACAGCGTCGCGGCGCTCGCCCACTTCGGCGGACATCTCGCCGACCGCTCCATGGGCGGGCGTGCGAGCGACCCGCTGACGTTCGGCGTGCTGGCGTTCGCGTTCGTGACGCTCACGCTCGCCCGCTGGCGCCAGAGGGCCTGACGCGCACGGCGCGCAGGACTCCGCCGGCCAGCGCCTAATCTCTAGCGCATGTGCGGCATCGTCGGCTACGTTGGTCATCGCCCGGTCCAGGAGATCCTGCTGGCCGGCCTCGAGCGGCTCGAGTACCGCGGCTATGACTCGGCGGGCGTCTCGGTGCTCGTCGGCGGCGAGATCTCGTCGGTGCGCGCGGTCGGCAACCTCAGCAAGCTGCGCGCGGCGGTCCTGCACTCCAACGGCGCCGGCCCCGACGCGCCCCCCGTCGCGACGATCGCGCGCCCGGCGACGAGCGGCATCGGCCACACGCGCTGGGCGACGCACGGCCGCGTCACGGAGTCCAACGCGCACCCGCACTTCGACACGAGCGACCGCGTGCACGTCGTCGTCAACGGCATCGTCGAGAACTACCTGCTGCTCAAGCAGCGCCTGAACGACATGGGCGCGGACTTCACGTCGCAGACCGATGCGGAGGTCATCGCCCATCTCGTCTCGCACCACATGGCGCGCGGCAGCCTCGTCGAGGCGGTGCGCGCGGCGTACGCCGAGCTGCAGGGCCACTACGCGTTCGTCGCGATGAGCGCCGACGAGCCCGACACGCTCGTCGGCGCGCGCAAGGAGTGCCCGCTGATCGTCGGCCGCGGTGACGGCGAGCAGTTCCTCGCCTCGGCGATCCCCGCGTTCCTCGCCCACACGCGCGACGTGCAGTACATCGAGAACGAGGAGATCGTCGTCGTCACGCCGGACGGCGTCGAGTTCCTGCAGCCCGACGGCACGCCGATCGAGCGCGAGATCACGACCGTCGACTGGGACGAGACGACCGCCGAGAAGGGCGGCTACGAGACGTTCATGCTCAAGGAGATCCACGAGCAGGCCGATGCCGTCGCCGCGACGATCGCCGACCGCACGGTTCGCGGCGACGGCGTCGACCTCGCCGAGGCCGAGCTCGACGAGTCGCTGCTCGGAGACGTCGACCGGATCCTGATCCTCGCCGCCGGGACGTCGTTTCACGCCGGCCTGATCGGGCGCTACGCGATCGAGGAGTGGGCGCGGATCCCGGTCGAGATGGACATCGCGTCGGAGTGGCGCTACCGCAACCCGATCGTGTCCCCGCGCGAGCTCGTCATCGGCATCACGCAGTCCGGCGAGACCGCCGACACGCTCGCCGCGATGCGCCTCGCGCGCGAGCGCGGCGCGAAGGTGCTGGCGGTCACGAACGTCGTCGGCTCGCAGGCGACGCGCGACGCCGACGGCGTGCTGTACACGCGCGCCGGCCTCGAGGTCTCGGTCGCGGCGACGAAGACGTTCGTCTGCCAGGTGGCCGCGATGTACCTGCTGGCGCTGCGCCTCGCTGAGCTGCGCGGGACGCTGCCGCGCGAGCGGATCGTCGAGCTCGTCGCCGAGATCAAGCAGCTGCCGACGCGCATCGACGAGCTCATCGCGAGCCTCGACGAGACGATCAAGGCCGCCGCCGAGCGCCACGCGGACTCGGGCTTCTACCTCTACCTCGGCCGCCACGTCGGGCGCCCGGTCGCGCTCGAGGGCGCGCTGAAGCTCAAGGAGATCTCCTACATCGCGACCGACGCGTACGCCGGCGGCGAGATGAAGCACGGGCCGATCGCGCTGCTCGACGAGTCGACGCCGGTCGTCTGCATCGCGACCGACATGCCGGTGCTCGACAAGATGATCTCCAACATGCAGGAGGTCCGCGCGCGCGGCGCGCACGTCATCGCGGTCGCGACCGAGGGCGACGACCGCATCGCCGCGCAGGCCGAGGAGGTCATCTACGTCCCGCGCACGGACTGGATGCTGCAGGCCCTGCTCGCTGTCATCCCGCTGCAGCTGTTCGCGTACTACGTCGCGCGCAAGCGCGGGCTGAACGTCGACCAGCCGCGCAACCTCGCGAAGACCGTCACCGTCGAGTAACTCGCCGTATCAGGGCGGCCGCGTGCGCGCTCTCATGCACATGGAGCGTGCGACCGCATCGACCTTGCGAGGGCTGGCCAGCCAGCCGGGAGGCGAGCGTGGCAGCGAGCCCGCCACGCCGTCGTCGGCGGCGAAAGCGCCGCAGATGTCGGCGCCCCAGCGCGAGCTCGCCGAGCTCGTCGTCGTCGCCCTGCGCCACAACACGAGGCTGAACTTCCAGGTGCGCGTCGGGCTCGCCGTCGTCGGGTTCGCGTCGAGCCTGCTCGCGCTCGTCTACGCCGCCACGCACGGCGGCAAGATCGCAGCCGCGGCGCGCGGCAGCAAGGGTGACGTCCCCGGCGCGCTGCTCGCGGGGACGCTGCCGGTCGTGCTGCTGGTCGTCTTCTCGGCGCTAACCGCCATGGCCGCGTGGGCCGTGCACGCGCGCGGCCTCGACGAGACGTACAACACGCTCGAGCTCGTCAACCGCATGGAGCGCGAGGGCGAGGTCGCCGTCTCGTCGCGCGGGCTCGTCTACGCCTTCGAGGAGAAGCTGCAGAACACCCGGCGGGCGTTCACGCTGCTGCTGTGGCTCGGGCGCACGCTGTTCATCGTGTGCCTCGGGTTGCTGGCCGGCGCGGCGATCAGCGCGAGCGCCCACGGCGACCCGGTGCTGACCGGCGCGCTCGGCGGCAGCTCGCTGATCGGCGCGTTCCTCGGGATCGTCTCGAAGGTCCCGCAGAACATCGCCCGCCAGCTCGCCGACGTCGTCCAGATCCAGACGGTGGTGACCGGCTGCGACCGCCAGATCAGCCTGCTCGAGACCGTCGCGCTGCACGCCGTCAACAACGGCGACGGCGGGCGCCGCGCACACCAGGACGCGCTCGCCGTCCAGCGCCAGATGGATCGCGTGATCGACAACGCCGTCTGGCGCATCCAGGAGCTCGCCGATCCGGGGGCTCGCACGACGCCCTAGCGTGGTCGCGCCGCGGCGCGCACGACGTACGATGGCGCGGTGTCCGTCGGGATCGACCTGCTGGAGATCGAGCGCATGGAGCAGGCGCTCGATCGCCGCCCGAGCCTCGCGCTGCGCCTGTTCACTGACGGCGAGCGCGCGTACGCGGCGCGCCGCGCGCGGCCGGGCCAGCACCTCGCCGCGCGCTTCTGCGCGAAGGAGGCGGTCGCCAAGGCGCTGCGGCTGGAGTCGTGGAGCCCCCGCGACATCGAGGTCGTGGGGGAGGGCGCGCAGACGCGCGTCGCCCTGCACGGCCCGCTGGCGGCGCTCGGCGTGTGCGTCGAGATCTCGCTGACGCACTCGAAGGTCACGGCCGGCGCGGTCGCGATCCTGCGATGAGCGCGACGGCGCTGCCCGACTGGCTGGACGCGCTCTACGACGCCGAGCAGATGCGCGCGATCGACGCGTGGGCGATCGCCGAGCGCGCGATCCCGTCGCTGGACCTCATGGAGCGCGCGGGGGCGGGGCTCGCGCTGACGGTTGACCGGCTCGTGCCGCGCGGTCGCATCGCGATCGTCTGCGGCAAGGGCAACAACGGCGGCGACGGCTTCGTCGCGGGGCGGCTGCTGCGCGGCATGGGCCGCCAGGTGCGGGTGCTGACGCTGGCGGCGCCCGACGAGCATCGCGGCGACGCGGGGGTGAACCTCGCCCTGCTCGACGGCGCGCACGAGCCGTTCGAGCCCCGGCGCCTCGACGACGCGGCGGTGATCGTCGACGCGATCCTGGGCACGGGCTTCGACGGCGAGCCCCGCGGCGCCGTCAAGGACGCGATCGAGGCGATCGCCGCGCTCGACGCGCCCGTCGTCGCGGCGGACGTCGCCAGCGGCGTCGACGCCTCGACCGGCGAGGCCGCGGGCGTCGCCGTGCAGGCGACGGCGACCGCGACGTTCGCCGCCGCCAAGCCGGGCCACTGGATCGCGCCCGGCAAGCAGCTCGCGGGCGAGCTGCGCGTCGTCGACATCGGCATCGCGGTCCGCGACGCGCCCGTCGCCGCGAACGTCGGCCTCGTCACCGCGCGCGTCCACGCGCTCGTGCCCGGGCGCGCGGCGGCGACGACGAAGCTCAGCTCCGGGCACGTCGTCGTCGCCGGCGGCTCGCGCGGGCTGACGGGCGCGCCGTGCCTGGCGAGCGAGGCGGCGATGCGCGCCGGCGCCGGCTACGTCACGGCGCTCGTCCCGCGCTCGCTGGAGGTCGTCTTCGAGACGCGCCTACTGGAGGTCATGACGCGCGGCCTGCCCGACGACGAGGGCGCGCTGACGGCGGCCGGCGTCGACGCGGCCGTCGAGGCCGCCGCACGCGCCGGAGCGCTCGTGCTCGGCCCGGGCCTCGGACGCAGCGACGGCGCGGCGGAGTTCGCGCGCGCCGTCGCGTCGCGCGCCGGCGTCGCGCTGCTGCTCGACGCCGACGGCCTCAACGCCCACGCCGGCGCGCTCGAGCAGCTCGCCGAGCGCGACGCGCCGACGGTGCTGACGCCGCACGCGGGGGAGCTTGCGCGCCTGCTGGGGCGCTCGAGCCGCGAGATCGAGGCCCGGCGCCTGCGCAGCGCGCGCGAGGCCGCACGGCGCTCGGGCGCGATCGTCGTGCTGAAGGGCGACGACACGATCGTCGCCGCGCCCGACGGCCGCGCCGCGATCAACGGCCTCGGCGCGCCGGCGCTCGCGACCGCCGGCACCGGCGACGTGCTCGGCGGCGTCATCGCTGCGCTGCTCGCCAAGGGCCTGGACCCGTTCGCCGCCGCTTGCGCGGGCGTGCGCCGCCACGCCGCCGCCGGCCGCGTCGCCGCCGCGCGCCACGGCGCCGACGGCGTCATCGCGCGCGACGTGATCGCGGCGCTCGCGCGTGCGCTCGACGGCGAGCCGGGGGAGGACGGCGCGCCCGGCGTCCCGCCGCCGGCGGTCGAGACGCTGCCGCTGCCATGACCGTCCGTGCGCTCGCGCGCGTGAACGTCGCCGCGATCGAGCGCAACGTGCGGCGGCTGCGGCGCGAGCTCGCCGGCGATCGCGTCGCACTGTGCGCTGTCGTCAAGGCCGACGGCTACGGTCACGGCGCGCTCCCCGCCGCGCGCGCCGCAATCGCCGGCGGCGCGAGCTGGCTGGCCGTCGTCGCGGCGGCCGAGGCCGCGGAGCTGCGCGACGGCGGCGTCGACGCGCCGATCCTCGTCATGGGCGCGCTATCGCCGGGCGAGCTCGACATCGCGCTCGCCGCGCGCGCCGACGTCGTCGCGTGGGACGAGCGCTTCGTCGACGCCGTCGCCACGCGCGGCGGGGGCGCGATCCACGTCAAGCTCGACACCGGCATGGGAAGGCTCGGCACGCGCGATCCGGCCGTCGCGACGCGCGTCGCCGAGGCGGCAGCCGGCGCGCCCGGCGTGCGGCTGGCCGGCGCGATGACGCACTTCGCGACCGCCGACGACCGCGACGACCCGTTCCTGCACGAGCAGCTCGCGCGCTTCGTCGCGTGGCTCGGGCCGCTGCGCGACGCGCACCCGCAGATCCTCGCGCACGCCGCCAACAGCGCCGCGACGCTGCGCGAGCCGGCGACGCACTTCGACCTCGTGCGCGCCGGCGTCGCGATCTACGGCCTCGACCCGTTCGGCGAGGACCCGCGCGCGCGCGAGCTCGAGCCGGCGCTCGAGCTGCGCTCCTGGGTCGCCGCGGTCAAGCCGGTCGCGCCGGGAGAGAGCGTCGGCTACGGGCGCAGCTTCGTCGCGCGGCGCCCGACGTTCGTCGCGACGCTGCCGATCGGGTACGGCGACGGCGTGCGCCGCGCCCTGACCAACAACGCCGACGTGCTCGTGCGCGGCACGCGCCGGCCGCTCGTCGGCACGGTCAGCATGGACAACGTGACGCTCGACGTCGGCGCGCCGGCGCAGGCCGCCGTCGGCGACGGCGCGATCCTCGTCGGCGAGCAGGGCGGCGAGCGGATCACGGCCGAAGAGCTCGCGCTGCGCCTCGACACGATCAACTACGAGATCACGTGCGGGCTGCTGCCGCGCGTGCCGCGCGCCTACCACCGCGACGGCGAGGCGCTGGCGTGACCCGCGATCCCGTCGCGACGACGCGCGCGGCGCTCGCCGGCCGCCAGGCATGGCTCGTCGGCGGCGCCGTGCGCGACCGCCTGCTGCAGCGCCCGACGGCGGACCTCGACCTCGTCGTCGACGGCGACGTCGGGTCGGCCGCGCGCAGCCTCGCGCGCGCCGTTCGCGGTCCGGCGTTCGAGCTCTCCGAGGCGTTCGGCGCCTGGCGCGTGATGGCCGGCGACCGCTCCTGGCAGGCCGACCTCAACCCGCTGCGCGGCGGGTCGCTGGAGGCCGACCTCGCGCTGCGTGACTTCACGATCAACGCGATGGCGCAGCCGCTGGAGGGCGGCGAGCGCGTCGATCCGCACGGCGGCGAGGCCGACCTCGCCGCGCGGCGCCTGCGCGCCGTCGGGCCGCGCGCGTTCGCCGACGACCCGCTGCGCGCGCTGCGGCTCGTGCGACTGGCCGTCGAGCTCGGCCTCGAGCCCGACGCGGCGACCAGCGACCTCGCGCGCCGGCAGGCGGCGCGCGTCGCGGCGGTCGCGCAGGAGCGCGTCTTCGCCGAGCTCAAGCGGATCCTCGGCGCCGACGGCGTCGTCGCCTCGCTGCGGCTCATGGACGCGCTCGGGCTGACGGCCTCGATCCTGCCCGAGCTCGCGGCGCTGCACGGCGTGCAGCAGAACCGCTACCACCACGCCGACGTCCACGGCCACACGATCGAGGTGCTCGAGCAGGTGATCGCGCTGCAGGCCGACCCGGGCTCGGTGCTCGGCGAGGAGCATGCCGGCGCGGTCCGCGCGCTGCTCGCCGAGCCGCTCGCCGACGACCTCGACCGCGGCCTCGCGCTGCGCGTCGGCGCGCTGCTGCACGACGCCGCCAAGCCCGCGACGCTCGGCCATCGCGAGGACGGCTCGCCGACGTTCCTCGGCCACGACAGCGCGGGCGCGCAGATCGCGCGCGACGTCCTCACGCGCCTGCGCGCGAGCGAGCGGCTGAAGGCGCACGTCGCGGCGCTCGTGCGCCACCACCTGCGCCTGGGCTTCCTCGTCCACGATCGGCCGCTGACGCGTCGCGCGCTGTATCGCTACCTGTCGACGTGCGCGCCGGTCGAGGTCGACGTCACGCTGCTGTCGGTCGCCGACCGGCTCGCGACGCGCGGGCGCAAGGCGAGCGAGTCGATCGCCAACCACCTCGAGCTCGCGCGCGAGGTGCTGCCCGCGACGCTCGCCTGGCGCGCGGCGGGCCGCCGCGTCCCGCTCGTGCGCGGCGACGTGCTCGCGCTCGCGCTCGACCTCGACGACGGCCCGCAGCTCGGGCGCCTGCTGGCGGCGATCGACGAGGCGCGCTTTGCCGGCGAGGTCAGCGCGCCCGACGAGGCGATCGCGCTCGCCGCGCGCCTGCGCGAAGGCTAGCCTTCGCCGCGATGGCCGATCCGGACTGCATCTTCTGCAAGATCGTGGCCGGCGAGCTGCCCGCGACGATCGTCGCTCGGGACGAGCGCACGATCGCCTTCATGGACATCTCGCCGGCCAGCCGCGGGCATGCGCTCGTGATCCCGCGCGCGCACGCGGCCGACGTGCACGAGATCGATCCCGACGACCTCGCCGCCGTCGCGTTCGCGGCGCAGGGACTCGCGGCGAAGGCGCGCGACAACCTCGGCGCCGCGGGCGTGAACCTCCTGAACTCCAGCGGCGCCGCCGCCTGGCAGACCGTCTTTCACTTCCACATGCACGTCATCCCGCGCTACCCCGGCGATCCGCTGAAGCTGCCGTGGGTGCCCGCGCCGGGCGACATGGACGCGATCGCCGACGCCGCGGCCCGGCTGCGCGGCGACCCCGGCTGAGCCGCGTCGCCTGAGTGCCTCGCCGCCGTCGCGCTACAAGCCCTGGCGGCCCATGCCGCGCACGGCGAGCGCGCCGAAGACGAGCACGAGGCCCGCGATCGAGAGGAGCGCCGGCCACGTCTGCGCCCACGTGACGTCGCCGACGAAGCCCTGCCGGGCGCCCTCGAGCACGTGCGTCACGGGGTTGACGTCGGCGATCGCTCCCAGCCACCCCGACAGCAGCTCGCGCGGCGCGTACGCGGTCGTGAACAGGACGGCGACGAACGAGCCGACCTGCATCAGCGGCGCCGCCTGCTGCGTGCGAAAGCGCAGCGCCACGAGCGTCGCGTAGCACGCCATGACGGCGGCGAGGCCCATGACGAGCACCGCCGCCAGCCCGAGTTCGAGCAGCCCCGGCCAGTCCACGCCGAGCGCCAGCGCGACGATCAGCAGGAAGCTCGCCGGCAGCAGCGCGCGCAGGCTCGCCGACAGCACGACCCCGGCGAGCAGCACCGGCCGCGGCGCCGGCGCGAGCAGCATCCGATCGAACCAGCCGCGCTCGATGTCGCGGGCGAGGTTCACGCCGGTGGCCGCGCCCGTGAAGCCGGCGCCCTGCAGCATCCCGACGGGCAGGATGAAGGCGAGGAAGCTCACGTCGCCGTAACCGTCGAGCGTCGCGGCCTTGCCGAAGACCGCCGCCATGCCGAGCATGAAGATCGTCGGCGCGAGCACGCCGGGGATCGCGCCGCCCGGCACGCGCAGGATCTCGTTGAGGCCGCGGCGCATGAGCGCGGCGATCATCGGCAGGTTGCGCCTCATGCGTCGCGCAGCCTTCCGCGCAGCGCCAGCAGCGACAGGCCGATCGAGGCGCCCGCCAGCGCCATCGCGGCGAGCAGGCCCTCGAGCACGGGCCGCAGCTGGTTGGAGAAGGCGATCGGCTGGCGCATCGCGTTGGCGATGAACGACAGCGGGTTGTAGCGGGCGACGAGGTCCGCCGGCGAGGACAGCAGGTCCAGCGGAAAGAACGCCGACGAGATGAACAGCACGACGAAGACGAGCGGGAAGATCCCCTGGACCGTCGAGGCGCTGCGCGCGCGCAGCGCGATCAGCACGCCGAGCGCGCCGAAGCCGGTGCCGGCGACGATCCCGACGAGCAGGACGCACAGCACGCCGAGCACGCCGCCCTTGACCGACGCGCCGAACGCGAAGCCGAGGATCAGGAAGTAGACGACCTGGATCGCGGCGATGACGCTCGCGGCCAGCACGCGCCCGAGCACGAGCGCCATGCGCGGCGTGGGGGAGGCGGCGAGGCGATCGAAGAAGCCGCCCTCGATGTCCAGCGCGACGGCGATGCCCGTGCTCACGCCGCCGAGCAGCAGCGACTGCAGGATCGCCGCGGCGAGCTGGTAGTCGAGGAACCCGTCGACCTGCGGGAACCCCTGAAGGCCGCGCGTCGCGCCGAGGCCGCCGACGTTGACCGCCAGAAACAGCGACGGGAAGACGACGAGCGGCGCGAGGAACTGCGGCCGGCGAAAGGCGTTGACGAGCGCGCGCCGCGCGAGCGCGACGACCGCCGGCCTCACACCGGCTCCGGCGCCGGCTCGGCGGCCGCGTCCTCGGCGCCCTCGAGGTGCTCGCCGGTCTTGTCGAGGAAGACGTCGTCGAGCGTCGGCTGGCGCAGCTCGAGCTCGGCGACCTCGAAGTCGGCGTCGTCGAGCGCGCGCAGGATCGGCGCGATGTCCGCCGCGCCGCGCTCGAGCGCGATCGACAGGTGGCAGCCCTCGCTCGAGGGACGGCGATCGCCGAAGCGCGCGACGACGTCGCGGGCGCGGTCCAGATCGGAGCCCTCGGCGAGCACGAGGTCGAGGTGCGGCCGGCCGACCTCGGCCTTCAGAGCCGCCGGCGTGCCCTCGGCGACGATCCTGCCGGCGGCGATGATGCCCAGCCGGTCGGCGAGCTGGTCGGCCTCCTCGAGGTACTGCGTCGTCAGGAAGACCGTCGTGCCCTCGTCGCGCAGCCGGCGCACCTCGTCCCACAGCGTCAGGCGCGAGGTCGGATCCAGCCCGGTCGTCGGCTCGTCAAGGAACAGCACCTCGGGCTCGTGGATGAGCGCCATCGCGAGGTCCAGGCGCCGGCGCATGCCGCCCGAGTACGTGCCGACGCGCCGGCCGGCGGCGCCGGACAGGCCGACGCGCTCGATCAGGTCGGCGCCGCGGCGGCGCACCGAGCGCGGCGCGATGCCGTGCAGCGTCGCCTGCAGCTCGATCAGCTCCGAGCCGGTCATCAGCGGGTCCAGGGCCGCCTCCTGCAGGGCGACGCCGATCCGCCGGCGGACCTGCGAGGCTTGCGTCGCGACGTCGTAGCCGGCGACGCGGGCGTGGCCGCCGGTCGGGCGCAGCAGCGTCACGAGCATCCGCACGGTCGTCGTCTTGCCCGCGCCGTTGGGTCCGAGGAAGCCGTAGACCTCGCCCGCGGCGACCTCGAGGTCGATGCCGTCGACGGCCTTCAGCCCGCCCTTGAATCGTCGCTCCAGCCCGATGACGTCGATCGCCGCGATCCACCCATTCTATTGCACGCGCAACTTCTTTCGGAGGCCGGACGCAACAACGACGGGGGCTTCGTGTTAGATGCACGCATGAGCCGCCTCCGCACAACGATGGGCATCGTCGTGGCCGCGCTGGTCGCGGGCGCCGGACTCGCGGCGGTCGCGCCGGCGAAGATCACGGAGATGGGCGCGCTGTCGGCGGCCCTGCGACCGGGATGTCCGCTGGACTGCGAGGCGCTGACGCGCTCGACCGGCTACCAGGCGAAGGTCGGCCCGGACCGCGCGCTCTACCAGGCGCCCGCCGACGGCCGCATCGTCTCGTGGACGATCGCCCTCGGCAAGCCGGCGGCGAAGGACGTCGCGATCTTCCGCCAGCGCTATGGCGGCGACCCGCAGGCCGCAATCGTCGTGCTCGACGGGGGCAAGAAGCTCAGCCGTACGGTCGCCGCGAAGGCGCCGGTGCAGCAGCTCGGCGGCTATCTCGGGAAGACGGTCGAGTTCCCGCTCGTCGACACGCTGGCGATCAAGAAGGGCCAGTACGTGGCGCTGACGGTCCCGACCTGGGCGCCGGTGCTGCAGACCGGCCTCGGGACGGACACGTCGTGGCGCTCGAGCCGCGATCCGACGAAGTGCCTGGACACGACGACGCAGTTCGGCCTGCTCGGCCCGCGTACGTCCGCCTTCTTTCGCTGCTTGTACAAGGGCGTGCGCCTGACGTACAGCGCGACGTTCATCAGCAATCCGACCGAAACGCCGACGAGGTAGACCGCTGCGGCGGGCCGGGGGGCAACACGGGGATGAGCAGCCAACGCAGGATCGAGAGCCTGATCGCCGTCGCGGCGCTGGCAGCCTGCGCGCTGCCCGCGGTTGCGACCGCGAAGCGCGCCGAGCTCGGCACGTTCGCCGACGACGTCCGCGGCAGCTGCCCGATCAACTGCCAGGCGGTGACGCGCTCGACGGGCTATCAGGCGAAGGTCGGGCCCGTTCGCGAGCTGTACCGCGCGCCGGCCGACGGGCGCATCGTCGCCTGGTCGATCGCGCTCGGCAAGCCGGGCCCGAAGCAGACCGCGTTCTTCGAGGAGCGCTACGGCGGCCCGGCGCAGGCCGCGGTCGTCGTGCTGGACGTCGGCAAGAAGCTCGCGCGCACGGTCGTCGCGAAGGGGCCGCTGCAGAAGCTCACCGGCTTCTTCGGCCAGACCGTGCAGTTCCCGCTGGCGCAGACGCTGCGGGTCCGCAAGGGCCAGTACGTCGGCCTGACGGTGCCGACGTGGGCGCCGGCGCTGCAGATCGGCCTCGGCTCGGACACGTCGTGGCGCTCGAGTCGCGCGAAGACCGGCTGCCTCGACACGACGACGCAGTTCGCGCTGCTCGGCACGCGCACGTCGGCGGTCTTCAACTGCCTCTACAAGACCGCGCGGCTGACGTACAGCGCGACGTTCGTCAGCAGCCCGCGGACGCCGAAGACCGGCGAGTAGGCGCAGCGCGGGCGAGCGGTGCGCGGCGCGCGAGCCCGCGGCGCGCAACGTGCACGCTCGCGCTCAGCAGGGCGGGCCGGTGCCCGGGTTGTCGCGGCAGAAGTTCTGGAACTCGCCGTCGTTGGACTGCGCGCCGCCGGTCGTCTGGTCGCCGGTCGGCGGGGCGGCCCCACC
>JAWVGK010000085.1:0-7252 GCA_033855155.1 Solirubrobacteraceae bacterium
GCGATCAGCGCCTTCGCCTCGACGGGCAGCAGCCGCGCCGGGCGCGCGAAGTTGTCCGAGTACGGCTCGGGGTCGACCTCGATCTCGCCGCCGTCGGTGATCTCGGCGTACAGCACGTACGAGCCGCCGCCGAAGTTCACGACGTTCAGGACGTTGATGTCCTCGCGCAGCTCGGCGTCGGAGATCTGCATCTGCCGGCAGACGTCGGCGGCCTGCAGCAGCTCGCCCGCCCGCCCGGCTTGGATGAGGATCGATGCGAGCGTCACGAGCCGCGCGATGCGCTCGGGCCGGATCGCCGCCTCGCTGCGGCGCGAGGGGGCCGCGGGCGGCGCGGCCTCGTCGGCCGTCGTGCGCTCGACCGGCGCGGCCAGCTCGAGCGCGGGGCGTACGCCGTCGGAGCCGGCGCGGTGGCGTTCGTGCAGCAGCTCGACGCGGTCGGCCAGCTCGCGCTCGAGCTCGGGCGGGCCGAGCACGCGAGCGTGCTCGCCGAGTCGCAGCGCCCACGCCGCGAGCTGGCGGCGGTCCGCGTAGCGCGTCTGGAAGACGATGTCGCCGGGCAGCTCGGTGCCCGCCGGGCGCACCTCGCCGAAGCGGCCGAAGTGGCGCTCGATCTGCCACGCGATGCGCTCGGAGATCCAGATCTCCGCCGTCTCGTCGGCGTCGCCGAACTGCCACACGGCGCGGTTGGCGTACGCGCGCGGGTCGAAGCCCTCGGGCCGGCCCTTGAAGTCGTGCTCGGACTTCGTCGCGTAGGCGACCTTGCCCTGGATGCGCGACAGGCGAAACACGCGCAGCGCCCCGCGCTCGTGCGCGTGGCCGAGCAGGTAGAACTGCCCGCCCTGGAAGAGCAGGTGGTACGGATCGACCTTGCGCGTCCCGGTCGCGTCGCGCGCCATCGTGTAGTAGTCGAACGTGATCGTCTTGTTGCGGAAGATCGCCGTCTCGATCTTCGCGAGGCGCTGGGACAGGTCGTGGCCGCCGGCCGACGCGGTGATCCCGAGCGCGACCGAACGCTGCTCGGGCGCGCGCAGCGGGTTCGCGCGGCCCCACGAGATCTGCTGCAGCGCCAGGCGCAGCGGCTCGGCGTAGGCGAACTCCCCGTCCAGCAGCGACAGCGCGGTCTGCAGCGCCGCCAGCTCGCCGTCGGTGAAGGCGATCGCGGGCAGGTGGAAGTTCTCGGGGCGCAGCGAGTAGTTCTCCTGCTCGGCGATGCCGTCGACGGGTCGCTCGACGGTCAGCGCGATCCCGAGCGCATCCAGCTCGGAGCGGTCGGCGTAGAAGCGCCGCGCGAACGCGTCCTCGTTCATCGTGCTGTAGCCCTCGACGTCGCGGCGGATCTCGAGCGCCGTCACCGGGCGCCGCTCCGCCATGAGGTAGGAGATCAGGGAGAGCTGCCGGATGAGCTTCTCCGTGTCCTTGGCCATGGCCGGACACGATACGTGGCGCCGGTGGGCGGCTCGCGGCAGCCCTCGCTCTTTGCGCAGTTTTGCCGCAGATAGGGATGCAAGTGGGGCTGGCGCTGCGCAGGCGGCGCGTCAGGGCAGGCGGTGCGGGTCCACGTAGAGGTCGTCGATCGACCACGTGCCGGAGCCCTGCGGCTTGAAGCGAAACGAGATCCGCACCGTGGTGGTCGGCGTCGCGCCGATCCGCTCGACCATCGTCGGCAACACCTGCGACGGCGCCCAGGCCCCGGAGCCCGAGACGACGCCGGCCCGCAGCGACTGCTCGCGACCGGACGCATCGCCGTACACGACGTCGACCGCGAGGCTGCTCGTCCACGGGCCGGAGCTGCGCTTGGCGAACAGGCGGAAGGTCGGATGCTGCAGGCCGACGCACATGCGAGCGCTGGTCGCCGAGGCGCCGGCGGGCAGGCGCATCGAGCGGTGGTCGCCCTGGCCGGTGACCATGAACGTCTCGTTGCCCTCGACGGCGGCCGCGCCGCCCGTCAGCGACCAGCCGGCGCCGGCGCCCTCGACGCTGCCACCGGGGGCGAGCTGGTAGTCGGCGTGGTCGCCCCACGACGCGAACGGGTTCGACGTCGCAGCAGCGGGACATGCGGCCGTGGCGCTCGCCATCGCAGGAGCCGCCGACGCGCCGAGCGTGGCGATCACGGCCACGGCGACGTGCGTGAGACGGCGACGAGACGAGGCAGGCGACATGCGGGTTCCTCCGAGGCAGGGGTTGGGGTGCTACCGCTGGGTCCTCGATCGGGCCGTCCAGCCGCGAGCGCGAGCCGCCGGTGCCGCCGTCATACGTTCGTCCCCGAACGTCGTGAGCCGCCCGTCGGACGAACGTCGACCGTTTTGGCACGGGCGCGGAGGCCGATCTGGACGATCCGTCGAGCGGGCGGCGACGTGGCGCCCCGAACGGGCGAGATCGTTCACAGCAGGTGGGGTCGCTGCCGATACGGGCCATGAAATGACGCCCTCACTGCATGACACCGAGGAGGCTCGCGCACGACGTCCCGAGCCGATGCGGCGCCCCGAGCTGGCGGCGCAGGCGCTGGTGGCCGCGCTCTTCCTCGTCGCCAGCGGCCTGCTGCTGGCGCTCGGACGCCACGACGCGGTCGACACGGGCGACGTCGTGCTGCTGGTCGTCGCGACCGCGATCCTCGGGCGCGTGGAGTTCGAGGTCGGACGCGGCTTCTCCGTGCCGACGCAGCTGCTGTTCGTCCCGATGCTGTTCGTGTTGCAGCCCGCCGTCGTGCCGCTCGTCGTGGCGGCCGCGATCGCGCTCGAGCGGCTGCCGGGGGTCGTCGGCGGGCGCTGGCACCCGCAGCGCCTGCTCAGCGCGCTCGGCGACGCGTGGTTCGCCGTCGGCCCGGCGCTCGTCTTCGAGCTGGCCCGCGTGCACGACCCGTCGCTGGCCGACTGGCCGATCTACGCGCTCGCGCTGGCGTCGCAGTTCGCCGGCGACCTCGGCAGCTGGCTCGTGCGCGTCCGGCTCGGCCACGGCGGCGTGACACGCGGGCAGGCGTGGGCGCTGCGCGAGGGCTGGATGGCCGACGTCCTGCTGTCGCCCCTCGGGCTGATGGCCGCCTACGCGACGCTGCAGCAGCGCCACGCGTACCTCCTGGCGCTGCCGCTGGCGGCCCTGCTCAGCGTCTTCGCGCGCGAGCGGCGCACGCGCATCGGCAGCGCGATCGAGCTCAGCGCGGCCTACCGCGGCACGGCGCTGCTGCTCGGCGACGTGCTGTCGACCGACGACGAGTACACCGGCGTCCACAGCCAGGGCGTCGTCGCGCTCGCGCTCGTGATCGCCGACGAGCTGCGCCTGCACGACGCCGAGCGCCGGCTCGTCGAGTTCGGCGCGATGCTGCACGACATCGGCAAGATCGCGACGCCGAAGGAGATCCTCAACAAGCCGGGCCCGCTGAGCATCGACGAGTGGGACGTCATGCGCGAGCACACGCTCGCCGGTCAGCGGATGCTCGATCGCGTCGGCGGGCGCCTGTGCGACGTCGGCATCGTCGTGCGCTCCTCGCACGAGCGCTTCGACGGCACCGGCTACCCCGACGGGCTCGAGGGCCAGCAGATCCCGCTGGCGTCGCGCGTTGTCGCCGTCGCCGACGCCTACAGCGCGATGACGACGCGCCGCTCCTACCGCGACGCGCTGCCGCACGCCGCCGCGATCGCCGAGATCCGCGCCAACGCCGGGACGCAGTTCGATCCCGCCGTCGCCGACGCGGCGGTCCGCGCGCTCGGCGTGTGCCGCGACGTCTGCGTGGCGGCGTAGCGCTCCGCGTCAGGCCGCGGCGCGCTGCGCGACGGCGACGGCGCTCGCGGGGAAGTACGCGCCGGAGCCGATCGCGCGGTCGAAGCTCGACCAGCGCTCGCCCGACGGCAGCTCCTTCTCGAGCCTGTCGAACGAGCCCAAACGTCCGCCGAGGTTGTCGCAGAAGTGCACGAGCGTCGCCTCGCGCGTGCACGGGACGACGGGGCTGCCGTGCTCGAGGCTGCCGTGGTGGCTGAGGATGATGTGCAGGACGGCCTCGGCGGTGCGCGCGTCGAAGCCGTCGAGGTCGTCGATCAGGCGCCGGACGCGGTAGTAGCCGAGCGGGATCTCGCCCTGCAGCTTGCCGGCGTCGGTCATCTCGATCGCCCCGCCCGCGAACGCGTAGGCGTCGAGCTTGCCGAGGTCGTGCAGCAGCGCGCCGGTGACCGCGACGTCGCGGTCGACGCCGCCGAACGTCGCGCTGATCGCGCTGACGGCCTGCGCCACCGACAGCGAGTGCTCGAGCAGCCCGTGGCGATAGGCCTGGTGGAAGCGCTTGGCGGCGGGCGCGCTGCGGTAGCGCAGCCACGTCGGCGCGTCGGCGCCGAAGACGGCGTCCAGCAGGCGGCGCAGGTCAGCGTCCTGGACCGTCGCGACGAGCTCGCGCAGGTCGGCCTCCATGAGCGCCGCCGACCGCGGCGGACCGTCCTGCAGCGCCGTCTCGTCGAACGTCCCGGGCACGGCCGCCGCGAGCGTCTGGAGCTGCAGCTCGGCGCCGTAGCGGTCGCTGACCTGGACGCGCCCGGCGACCTGCACGGCGCTTCCGACGGTCGCCACCTCGCACGCCGCGGCGACGTCGTCCCAGACGTTGGAGGGCAGGCAGCCGGTGCGATCGCCGAGCACGAGGCGCAGGTACTGCGCGCCGTCGCGCTTGGCGCGCAGCTGTGCCTCGCGCACGACGAGCACGCCGTCGACGGCGGCGCCCGCCTGCAGGTCTTTTACGAACATGGGCGACACCGTTGCAAGCCCTGCGGACGGATCGCGCGGATCGCCCGCGCTCGGCGACTCGCCGGCCGTCGGGTGTAGGTTTGCGCGCGATGGCCCGCAGCGCGCTCATCACCGGCGGCACCGGCGGCCTCGGCAGCGCCGTGACGCGCGCCTTCCTCGACGGCGGCTGGCGCGTGGTCGTGCCCGTGCACGGCGACCCGGCCGCCTCCGGCCTGCCCGCGCACGAGCGCCTCGTGCTCGAGCGCGCCGACCTGCTCGAGCCCGCCGGCGCGGCCGCGGTCGCCGCGCTCGCCGCCGCCGACGAGCAGGCGCCGCTCGGCGCGCTCGTGAACCTCGTCGGCGGCTACGAGATGGGCGGGCGCGTGCACGAGACGCCGGTCGAGGACTTCGAGCGGATGCTGCGCCTGAACCTGCGCCCGACCTACCTGTGCTGCCACGCCGCGATCGCGCACCTGCGGGCGGCCGGCGGCGGCGCGATCGTCTGCGTCTCCTCGCGCGCCGCGCTGCGCCCGTTCGCCGGCGCGGCCGGCTACAGCGTCGCCAAGGCCGCGCTGCTGGCGCTCGTCGACGTGCTCGCGACGGAGTACCGCGACGACGCCATCCGCGCCAACGCGATCCTGCCGAGCGTGATCGACACGCCGCGAAACCGCGAGGCGATGCCCGCGGCGGACTTCGAGCGCTGGGTCACGCCCGAGCAGATCGCGGGCGTCGTGCGCTTTCTCTGCGAGGACGGATCGGGCGCCGTCAGCGGCGCCCACGTCCCCGTCTACGGCCGCGCGTAGGGCGGGCGCCGGGCGCCGGCTTGCACGCGGGAGCCAACGCGCCGGGTGTCCGTAACCGGACCGGTGCGCGGGGTACAGTCAAGCCGTGACCCTTCGCTCTCTGCTCGCGTGCTGCGTCTGCGCGCCGATGCTTGCAGCCGCGCCCGCGGCGCCCGCCGCCGCGGCGCCGCCGCCGCCGACCGAGCGCATCGCCGCGGGCGTGACGGCCGCGGGCGTCGACGTCTCCGGCCTGACGACCGACGAGGCCGCGCAGCGCCTCGAAGCGGCGTACGGCGAGCGCCTGGAGGGCGGCGGCGTGATCGTCGTCGTGGCCGACCTGCAGTTCAAGTTCGCCGCCGTCGACGCGCACACCGACTTCGACGGCGTCGTGACGGCCAAGCGCGCCCTCTATGCCGGCCGCGAGGCGCTCGGCGCGCCGGTCGACGTGCCGCTCGCCGTCACGCACGACCAGCGCCTGGTCGAGGGCTTTGCGGCGCGCATCAACCGCCGCATCGGCCGCTCGCCGCGCGACGCGCGGACGATCATCACGCCGCGGCGCGTGCGCGTCACGCACTCGCGCCCCGGCCGCGGCATCGACCGCGAGATGCTCGCCGCGAGCATCGGCCAGGCGCTCGACGACCCGCGCGTCGAGCGCGTCTTCAAGCTCCGCGTGCGCGCCATCAAGCCGCGCGTCACAGCCGACGAGGCGCGCAAGAGCGTCGGCACGGTCATCACGATCGACCGCTCGACGTTCACGCTGCGCCTGTTCAAGAGGCTGAAGGTCGTCAAGACGTACAAGGTCGCCGTCGGCCAGCCGGCGTACCCGACGCCGACGGGTCGCTTCGCGATCCAGAGCAAGCAGATCGACCCCGTCTGGTCGGTCCCGAACAGTCCCTGGGCGGGGGAGCTCGCCGGCTCGACCGTCGGTGGGGGCAGCGTGGCGAACCCGTTGAAGGCGCGCTGGATGGGCGTGTCGGGCAGCGTCGGCATCCACGGCACGGGGCAGGACTACTCGATCGGCACGCGCGCCTCGCACGGCTGCATCCGCATGCACGTCGCCGACGTCAAGGCGCTGTACCGGCGCGTGCCGATCGGCACGCCGGTCCTCATCGCTCGCTGACGCGACCGGCCGGCGCGGCCCGCTCGACGCCCGCGCGGATGCTTGCCGCGCGCAGCAGCGGCTGCGCCTTGAGCAGCATCTCGCCGTACTCGTCCCCGGCGTCGGAGAGCATGACGACCGCGCCGCCGGTGCCGATCGACGCGCCCGTCGCGGTCGCGACGAGCGTGCGGATGACGATGGCGAGGTCGGCGGTCCCATTGAGCGCGAGGTAGCCGAGCGCGCCGGAGTAGACGCCGCGCGGACCGCCTTCGAGGTCGTCGATGATCTCCATCGTGCGCAGCTTCGGCGCGCCGGTCATCGAGCCGCCGGGGAACGTCGCGCGGATCGCGTCGGGGACGTCGACGTCGTCGCGCAGCAGCCCGCGGATCGTCGACACGATCTGGTGGACGTTCTCGTAGCTCTCGACGTCCATGAGCTTCGCGACGTGGACGGAGCCGATCTGCGAGATGCGGCCGAGGTCGTTGCGCAGCAGGTCGACGATCATGAGGTGCTCGGCGCGGTCCTTGACGCTCGCGAGCAGGCCGTCGCGCGCGCGCGCGTCGGCGCCCGGCTCGGCGTAGCGGCGCGCCGTGCCCTTGATCGGCTTCGTCTCGACCGAGCGGTCGCGGCGCACGCGCAGGAAGCGCTCGGGCGACGAGCTCAGCACCGC
>JAWVGK010000086.1:0-8756 GCA_033855155.1 Solirubrobacteraceae bacterium
CCCCTGGCAGTCCATGACCGCCTGCGGGACGAAGTTCTCCGACGCGATCATCTCGAGCGTCGTCTCCTGCCGGCGGGTCTCCGCCACGAGCAGCTCGGCGATCTCGGGATCGACCTCGGATACGTGCCTGGTGAAGTAGTCCGGCGCCAGATCGGTCATGGACCGGACGCTATCAACGGATGGCGGCGTTCCGGCGCTACTCGTCGTCGTGCGTGGCGGCGCCGAGCAGCGTCAGCGCCTCGCAGCCGACGAACGCGGCGCCGAGCGGCTCGCCGGCGGCGAGCAGGCGCGCCCACAGCGCGTCGATCGCGGCGGCCTTCGCGACGAGGAGCAGGCGGCGCTGGCTCTCGCGCAGGATCGCGAGCAGCGACGGGTCGCCCGCGTCGCGCCCGACGGCGCCGATCGCGAGGTCGTCGGGCAGCGCGGCGGCAGCCATCAGGCGCCCGGCGCGCGGGCCGATGACGCTGATCATCGCGAGGCTCGAGCCGATGTCGTGGACCGACAGGTCGGCGCGGTCGGCGCCCTTGCCGATCGTCGGGCCCGCGGCGAGCGCCGCGTGCGCGCCGACGAGCAGCACCCGGCGGGCGCCGAGGCGCAGGTACCAGACGTCGCGCAGCCGGCGCGCCGCGCCGGGCGCGACCGGCGGATGGCCGAGGCGCGCGGCGAGCGCACGATCGAGCAGCGACGTCTCGGCGCGCAGCTCGAGCACGCCGAGGTCCGAGCGATCGGCGAGGCCGACGCTCTTCATGCAGACGGCGATCTCCCCCGGCACGGAGCCGTAGTTCGCGACGACGGTGCGCCCGCCGCGGTCGCCGAGCATGGCCCCCGCCGCAAGGCATGTCGCGGGGACCGGCGAGTCGAGCGTCTGGCGAGAGGGCGTGTCCACGTGCCTGGGGAGGTCGGTCTGTCCCCCGGACAGAACGACGTCCGATCATAGGCCGTCGCGGGATCGAGCGGCGGGCGCTGCCGCGCGCCGCCGTCGCGGCTATGCGGCGAGCCGCTGGCCGTCGCCGCCCTGCTGGGCGTGCAGCGCGCGCATGCAGATCGCGCTGCGACAGCGACTGGCGGTCTTCATGTTCGAGCGGATCGCCAGCGGGACGTCGACGAGCTCGCCGCCGCAGTGCTCGGCGGCGAGCACGAGCAGTCGCGCGAGATGCGTCTCGGCGCGCGTCGCGGCGCGCGCGAGGCCCATGAGCGTCGCCCGGTCGGCCGTCGGGTCGACGGCGTCCTCGTGGCAGCGGATGACGTCGTTGGTGTAGTCGCCGGCGAGCGTCAGCATGCGCCCGGCGACCTTCGCGTTCATGCCGTCGACGAGGCCGAGGTACTGCTCCATCGTCAGCCTGCCGATGCGCTGCTCACGTTCTGTTGGCTTCATGTCGGGCTCCTGTCGCGGCGCTGCTCCACGTGGTCGCCATGCACCTGATGTATCGGCGCAACGAGTCCCGAGGGGTAGTGGTTGCGCAGCGCGCTCGACGGCGCGGCACCGCGGCGACGTCTCGGAGTGGTGACGCGCATCCTGTCGACGAGATTGGACGGCGCGAGCGCCGCCGGCCATGGACCGCTGGAGCAGATTCAGCGCGGGCGGCTCGACGCGCGGTCGAGCCGCCCGCGGCCGTCACATCTCGGTGCGCACGAGCAGGGCGCGGCCGGCGAAGCCGACGTTGCGCGCGAGCCCGTCCATGAACTGCCTGTAGATGAGCTTCTTGTCGCGCAGGGCGCGGATCGTCCGCGCGGTCATCCAGGCGTTGTCGCGTGCTCGGGCGACGCTCCAGTTGGCGAGCACGTCGTCGAGCGGGCCGGCGAGCTTGTCGACGTCGCCGATGATGCCCGTCGTGTAGCGCGCCTTGATCTCGCCCTCGACGTGCTCGAGCGTCTTGTTGACGACGAGGTAGTCGCGGTGCTGCGTCGTGCCCTCGTCGAGGTCGATGTCCCACTCGTCGCAGATGTCGACGAGCGACACGGCGAGGTCGTGGTTGATGTGCGCGTTCATGCCGGCGATCGCGAACTGCAGTGGCGCGATGCCCTTCGTGTGGCGCTTCTCGAACAGCGGCGCCCACGCCTTCGGGGCCTTCTTTCCGGCCGCGTCCGCGTCGACGGCCGCGAAGTACAGGTCGGCGAAGACGACGTCCAGGCGCGAGATGAACGCCGGATCCTCGTAGCCCTCCGAGCCGGCCTCGCGCGCGACGGCGCGGGTCACGGCGAGGTACAGCTCGTTGAAGCAGGCGACGCCGTCGGCGACGCCGAGCGGTGCGGCGATGGCTTCCATGCGTGCCTCGACGCCCTTGATCGGGTCGACGACGGCAGTGGTGTCCAAATCCGTGGGTGATGGCATGCAGTCGATGCTAGGCCGCCCGGGCGGCTCGTGTGCCGGCACCCGCGCACCCGGGTCGCGGCCCGTCCGCTGTACCTTCCCTGTGCCGGCGCGCGCCTGCGGGCGTCAGCGCGCGCAAGGCCACAGCCGTCGTCCGAGCCGATCCCCAGCGAGAGGAACCAGCCGCATGAGCAAGTACGCAGACGATGAGTATCTCTTTACGTCGGAGTCGGTGACGGAGGGTCATCCGGACAAGATGGCTGATCAGATCTCTGACGGTGTGTTGGATGCGTGCTTGGCGGATGATCGGCTGTCGCGGGTGGCGTGTGAGACGCTGGTCAACACGGGGTTGGTGGTGGTGTCGGGGGAGATCACGACGGACACGTTCGTCGATATTCAGGAGGTTGTGCGCGAGACGATTCGCGAGATCGGCTACATCGACGCGGAGCTCGGGTTCAGCGCGGATTCGTGTGCGGTGCTCAACACGATCGACAAGCAGTCTGTGGATATCGCGCAGGGTGTCGATGCGGCGCTGGAGACGCGTAGCGGCGAGAGTAGTGCCGATGAGCAGTCGGTCGCGGGCGCGGGCGATCAGGGCATGATGTTCGGGTACGCGTCCAACGAGACGGCGGAGTTGATGCCGTTGCCGATCAGCTTGGCGCATCGACTTGCGAAGCAGTTGGCGGTGGTGCGCAAGTCGGGTGAGCTTGCGTTTCTGCGTCCGGATGGCAAGACGCAGGTGTCGGTGCGCTATCGCGATGGTCGGCCGGTCGCGATCGAGAAGCTGCTGATCTCCAGTCAGCATGCGGAGGGTTGTGAGTCGTTGATCGCCGACGCGTTGTGGGAGTCGGTCGTGCTGCCGGTGTTGCCCGCGGAGTTGTACGACGCCGCGGAGTTGCGGCGGGAGTTCTTGGTCAATCCGACGGGCCGGTTCGTGATCGGTGGACCGGTCGGCGATTGCGGGTTGACGGGGCGCAAGATCATCGTCGACACGTACGGTGGGATGGCACGCCATGGTGGTGGGGCGTTCAGTGGCAAGGATCCGTCGAAGGTCGATCGCTCGGCGGCGTATGCGGCACGGTGGGTCGCCAAGAACCTCGTCGCGGCGGGGCTGGCGGATCGCTGTGAGGTGCAGGTCGCGTATGCGATCGGCGTCGCGCATCCCGTGTCGGTGATGGTCGAGGACTTCGGGACGGGCAAGGTCAGCCGCGGGCGCTTGCAGGAGCTCGTCGACGAGTTCTTCGATCTGCGGCCGGGCAGCTTCCGCGAGGAGCTCGATCTGCATCGCCCGATCTATCAGAAGACTGCGGCGTACGGGCACTTCGGTCGTGAGGACGAGGGCTTCACCTGGGAGCAGACCGGCAAAGCCGAAGCACTGCGCGCCGCGGCGGGACTCGTCGCCGACGCGGTCGCCTGAGCGACCGACCCACCGGCGGTGATCTCCCACCGCCGGTCAGCGGGGCTCGACCGTGGCGCCTGACCTGCTGCTCGCCGCGGTCGACCTCGTGCTCGTCGTGCTCGTCGTGCGCTGCGGCGGCGCGCTCGCCGTGCGCCTCGGCGAGCCGCGCATCGCCGGCGAGATGGTCGGCGCGATCCTCGTCGGACCGACGATCCTCGGCGGCCGGATCGAGGACGTCGTCGACGGCGCGAGGAGCGCCGGCATCGTCGGCGACCTGTTCCCGCCGCTGGCCGTCGACGTGCTGACGTCGGTCGGAGCGCTGGGGATGATCCTCTGCATGCTGCTCGTCGGCCTGACGATCGACGCGCAGCCGATGAGCCGCCGCGCCGGGACGATCCTCGCGCTGGCGCTGCCGGTGATCGCGTCGACGGGCCTGATCGCGCTGTTCGCCGCGTCCTGGCTCGAGCACGACGGCGGCTGGAAGGGCCCACTCGCCACGAACGTCACGTTCATGCTCGCACTCGCCGCGGCGCTCGCCGCGCACGGTGTGCCGATCGCCGCGCGGATCCTCGAGGAGCGCGGCCTGCTGCGCAGCGAGGCCGGCGCCGCCGTGATCGCGAGCGGCGCCTGCGTGACGACGCTCGCGCTGATCGTGTCGGGCGTCGCGATCCGCGGCAGCGACCGCGCCGCGGCGGCCGAGCTCGCGGTCATCGTCGCCGGCGTCGTGCTGCTCGTGGCGATCGTCGCGCCGCTCGCGCGCTCGCGCCGGATGCGCCTGTCGCCGCGCATCGCGGTGGCCGTGCTGCTGGCGATCGCGCTCGGCGCCGGCGCCGGCGGCAAGGCCGTCATCGGCTCGGTGCTGATCGGGCCGCTGATCGTCGGCATCGCCGTGCGCAACGCTGGGCACGCGGCGATCTTCCTCGAGGCGCGGCTGGGCGCGATCGTCCGCGGGGCGCTGCTGCCGGCGTTCCTCGCCGTTGCGGCGCTGCACGTCAACCTGCGCGAGCTCGGGCTCGGCGCGATCGGGCCGGTCGCCGCGCTGATCGCGACGGTCGTCGTCGCGAAGTGGGTCGCGACGTACCTCAGCGCCCGGGTCGTCGGCTTCGACCGCCCCCAGTCGCGCGCGACCGCCGGGCTGCTGCAATGCGGCGGCATCATGACGGTCGCGATCTCGCTCGACGTCCTGCACGCGGGGATCATCACGACGCGGACGCACGCGCTGCTGACGCTCGCCGGCCTCGTGACGACGCTCGTCGCCGGTCCGCTGCTGGCCGCCTCGGGCCTCGCGCAGGGCGCCGGCGACGCGGCGGCCGATGACGTGGCCGCGGCGGCGGCGACGCTGGCGAGCTGACGCCCGCGCGTGCGCGGCGGAGAAGGGCGGCGGCCGCGTCGCTCGTACGCGAGCGCCGCGCGGCTACGCCTGCGCGTTTGCGGGGCTCGGCGCGGCCCGCTCGCGCGTCTCGCGCAGGTACGACAGCGTGGTCGCCGCGACGGTGACGATCGGCACGGAGATGAAGACGCCGATGATCCCGGCGAGGATGCCGCCGGTCGCCAGGCCGACGATGATCGCGATCGGGTGGACGTTGATCGTGCGGCCCATGATCAACGGGTACAGCAGGTGGCCCTCGACCTGCTGGACGGCGACGATCAGCGCGAAGACGATCAGCGCCTTGACGACGCCGCCGCTGACGAGCGCGATCAGCACCGATGCGAGCCCGGCCGAGAAGGCGCCGATCAGCGGCAGGAAAGCGGCCAGGAACGTCAGCAGCATGAGCGGCCCGACGAGCGGCACGCCGATGACCAGCAGGCCGATGCCGATCAGCGTGGCGTCGGCGACGCCGACGAGCGCAAGGCCGCGGACGTAGCCCGACAGCGCGTGGTAGGAGCGCCGCGCGAGCTCGTCCAGGCGCGTGCGCTGGCGACCGCCGAAGCTCTCGACGACCCAGCGCCAGATGCCGGGCCCGTCCTTGAGGAAGAAGAACAGCAGCAGCAGCGTGATGATCAGGCCCGTCAGCAGCTCGCCCACGAGCACGGCGCCGTGCAGGGCTCCGCCGGTGAGCGCGCCGCTGGAGTCCGACAGCGTGTTCATCGCGTCGTCGATGCGCTGGTGGATGTCGCCCTTGCTGAGGTGCAACGGCGACCGGGCGAGCGCGTCGCCCGCCTCGCGGATGCCGTCCTGGATGCTGTCGGCGAGGTCGGCGAACTGGCGCCCGACGGCGGCGCCGGCGAGCGCGACGGCGCCGCTGAGCAGCGCGACCGCCGACAGCAGGACGGTCGCCGCGGCGGCGCCGTCGGAGAAGCGATGGCGCGTCAGCCAGCGCGCCGGCGGTGCGAGCACGGTGCTGAGCAGCAGCGCGACGATGACGGGCAGCACGACGACGCGCAGGTAGGCGAGCGCGTACGCCGTCAGCCCGATCGCGGCGGCGAGCGCGAGCAGCCGCCACGCGATCGCGGCGCCGGAGCGCAGCCAGCGCGGGACCGGATCGTCGTCGGTGGCGGGAGCGGCCCGCGAAGCCGAAGTCGAGGCCGCGCCCGCGGGCGCGGGCGGCGGCTCGGCAGCGGCCGCGGGCGGCGGCCCCGGTGGGCGGGCCGGCGCGGCGGCGTCGGCGGGCGTCGGCCCAGGCGTGGCGTCCGGCGCGGCGGCGTCGGCGGGCGGCTGCGGGGGCTCGTCTCGCGCCTCGGAGCCGCGGTCGCCGGGCGCGGGCTGCGAGTCGCCTGCCATCGGCCGCGAGTGTAGTGGGGCAGGCGAGCGCGGCGGACCTGGACGTTGCGCGCCGGCGGCGTTGCACTACCCTCCTGCGTCCGGCGGATCGCCTACTCGGCCGGAGCGCTTCGGCGCTCAGCTGGGCCACGTGCGGGCCTCGCGTTCGCAGCCAGTCCCAGGGCCGGGAGTGTCACGCAAACCCCGGTGACACACACTCCGGGGACGAAGTAGTTCAGCGGCGATCCATGACCGGGCGGAGCCGGGCGGGCCTTCGGGTCCGCCCGGTACTCCCCGGCTCTCGCGACCGCCGCCCCGAGACGACGACGAGGCCCATGGCCGTACGCGCCATGGGCCCCGATCGCCGCCGGGATGTCAGGACCGCAGGAGCGTCAGCGCTTGACCGTGCGGGCGACCTTGACGGTCTTCGTCGCCGCCGCCAGCGACGAGTACGACGTCAGCGACGAGACCTTGAGCGAGCCGCCCTTCTGCTTCAGGCGCGTCGCGGCCGCCTTGGAGAACTTCACCGTGACGGTCCTGCTGCGCGTGCGCATGAGCACGAACGGCTTGACCGCGAACCGCTTGCCGGCGACCGTGCCGGCGAGCGTCACGAGGCAGCCCTTCGGCGCGATCGCCGGGCAGGTGATCGGGACCTTGGCGCTGCGGCGATTCTTGGCGACCTTGATCGCGCCGATCGAGGCGCGGTAGGCGCTGAACCCGGGCTTGGCGACCGCGCTGCCCGGCTTCTTGGCGCTCGGAGCGGGCCGCGGCGTCGTGCCGGCGCCCGCGCCGGGCGTGGCGCCGGGCGCAGCGCTGCTCGAGCCCAGCACGCCGCCGATCGCATCGATGACGCCCTGCAGCGCGGAGGCGGCGGGGCTCGGCACGGCCGCCCCGAGGGCGCCCTTGGCCGTGGCGAGCAGCCCCGTCAGGACGCTCGTGTCGACGCCCGCGACGCCGACCAGCGACTTGACCGTGTTCAGCAGCCCGTCGGTTCCGGGAACGGTCGGCAGCCCGCCGCCGAGCAGCGCCTGCACCTGTGCGAGCAGCGAGTCGACGGGACCGACGCCGCTGACGCTCGACGCGCGGCTCGACAGGGCGGTGACGACGGTCTGGGCGCCTCCCGGGGCGGCGATCAGCGACGTGATCTGGACCGGCGACAGCGGAACGACGTCCAGCAGCGCCAGCGCGCCGCTGAGCTGCGGCGGGCTCAGCACGCCGAGCACCGACGTCAGCTGCGTGGCGCTCAGCAGGCCGAGCGCGCCACTGAGCTGCGGCGACGAGGTCGCGCCGAGGACGGACGTCAGCTGCGCACCGCTGACGACGCCGAGCAGGCCCGACAGCTCCGCCGGGTTCAAGGTGCCGACGAGCGACGTCGCCTGCGCCGGGTTCAGCAGCGTGAGCGCGCCGCCGAGCTGCGACGACGGAACGGCGGCGAGCACGTCGGTGAGCTGCGCCGGAGCGGCGGTCGTGAGGACGCCGGCGACCTCCGGGGTCGACATCGCGCCGAGCAGCGTCGTCAGCTCGCCCGACGAGAGCGTCCCGAGCGCGCCGTCGATCCGGTTGCTCAGCAGCGCACCGACGACGGTGTGCAGCGGTGAGCCCGACAGCGGTGCGAGCAGGTCGCCGAGCTGCGGGAGGTCCAGCGCGGCGAGCCCGGAGACGAGCTGGCCGTTGGTGAGGGCCGCCAGCGTCGCGGTCAGCTGTGCCGTGTCGCCGGCGCTCAGGGCGCCGAGCAGCTGGCCGGTTTGCAGGGGGCTGAGCCCGTCGACGACCGTCGCGAGCTCGGCCGGGGTGAGCGTCGCGAGCGCCGCCGTGAGCTGCGAGGTGCTCAGCACGGCGAGCGTGTTCGACAGCGTCGTGCCGGTCACCACGGCGAGCAGGTCACCGGTCCGCGAGGCGCCCATCGTGAGGAGCATGTCGTCGAGGTCGCCGAGGATCAGCAGGCTGTCGACGCCGCCGTCGAGCTTGGACGTCGGCAGCCCGCCGGGGGCGAGCAGCGCGTCGAGCTGCGTGGGGCTCGCCGCGTGCAGCAGGGTGCCGACCTGGCCGGCGCTGAGCAGGAGGATCAGGGGCTGGACGAGGAGCGGCACGGTGCTGCCGGTCAGGGCGTCCAGGATGGTCTGGACGGCGCCGTCGATGGCGCCGCGGCTCGCGCCGGTGGTCTTCCCGCTGCCGATGCCGGCCAGCGACGCCGCGCCGAGCGCCTGCGACGCGGTCGAGAGCGATCCGGCTCCGAGAGTGGCGGCTGTCGCGAAGATCGCGACGCTGCGACGAGACAGCGAATGCATAGGAGAACGGGTCCTTTCGGAAGAGACGGTCCCATCCGTGTCGACCGATCGGTCCGA
>JAWVGK010000087.1:0-4351 GCA_033855155.1 Solirubrobacteraceae bacterium
TACTACCACAACCTCGGCGAGGGGACGTTCGACGAGTTCCCGCCCCCGATGGTCGACACCGGCTCCAAGAACTACCTCACGATCGCGCTCGAGGAAGTCGCCGCCGGCAAGATCAAGTACCAGTACCGGTAGGCCTCCGGACCCGCCATGGCCCGGATCCTGCTCGGCGTCAGTGGCGGGATCGCGGCCTACAAGGCGCTCGAGCTCGTCCGCCTGGCGACCGCGGCCGGGCACGCGCTGCGGGCGATCCAGACGCCGGCCAGCACGCGCTTCGTCGGCAGCGCCTCGTTCGCCGCGCTGACTGGCGCGCCGGTCCTGCTCGACGAATTCGAGCGCGACCCGGCACGCGGCGCGTTCCCCGGCCAGCCCGTCCCGGCGCACGACCCGATCAGCCACCTCGAGCTCGTGCGCAACGCCGACGTCTTCGCGATCGCGCCAGCGTCGGCGAACACGATCGCCAAGCTCGCCCACGGCCTCGCCGACAACCTGCTGACGAGCGCCGCGCTCGCCGCCGGCAGCTGCCCGCTGCTCGTCGCGCCGGCGATGAACGACGCGATGTGGGCGCACGCCGCGACGCGGGCGAACGTCGCGACGCTGCGCGCGCGCGACGTCACGGTGCTCGAGCCCGGCAGCGGGCGGCTCGCCTCGCACGGCGAGGCCGGCCCCGGCCGGCTGCCCGAGCCCGCCGACCTGCTCGCCGCGATCGAGGCGCTGATCGCCGGCGCGGGCGCGGGCGCCACGAACCCCGAGCCGCACCTCGTCGGCCTGCGCGTGCTCGTGACCGCCGGCGGCACGCGCGAGCCGATCGACGCCGTGCGCTTCGTCGGCAACCGCTCGTCGGGACGGATGGGCTTCGCGCTCGCCGAGCAGGCGGCCGCGCTCGGCGCCGAGGTGACGGTCGTCGCGGCGAACGTCGCGCTGGCGCGCGATCCGCGCGTGCGCTACGTCGACGTCGAGACGGCCGCACAGCTGCAGGACGCGTGCGCCGCGGCGTTCGAGCACAGCGACGTGCTGCTGATGGCGGCCGCGGTCGCCGACTACCGCCCGGCGCGCAGCTTCGCCGGCAAGCTCAAGAAGGCCGCCGACGAGCGCCTGCGCGTCGAGCTCGAGCGCACCCCCGACATCCTCGCCGGCCTGGCCGCCGTGCGCCGCGACGACCAGACGCTCGTCGGCTTCGCGGCCGAGCACGGCGAGGGCGCGCTCGAGCATGGTCGCGAGAAGCTCGCGCGCAAGCGCGTCGACGCGGTCGTCGTCAACGACATCGCACGCGCTGACATCGGCTTCGAGTCGGCCGACAACGAGGTCACGATCCTCAGCGCGGCCGGCGAGACGCACGTCGCGCGGGCGTCGAAGGCGCAGGTGGCGCGGGCGGTGCTCGACGCCGTCATCGCGCTGCGGATGCTCGTCGAGCCGGAGACGACGGGCCCGGCGGCCTGAGGCGCCCGCAATGGAACGCGCCGAGGCGCAGCGCCGCCTGACGGAGTCGGAGATCGCCGTGGCGGGCGCGATGGCGCGACGCGTCTGCGCGAACGTCGCACAGGCGGCCGAGGTCCGCGAGACCGTCATCGACCACCTCGTGACGGCCGTGCTCGCCGGCGGGCACGTGCTCGTCGAGGACCTGCCCGGCGTCGGCAAGACGACGCTCGCCCGCGCGCTCGCGCGCTCGCTGGACCTCGAGTTCGCGCGCATCCAGTGCACCGCCGACCTGCTGCCGGCCGACGTCGTCGGCACGAACATCTTCAACCAGCGCGAAAGCCGCTTCGAGTTCCGGCCCGGGCCGATCTTCGCGAACGTCGTGCTCGTCGACGAGATCAACCGCGCGTCGCCGAAGACCCAGTCGGGCCTGCTGGAGTGCATGCAGGAGCGCCGCGTGACCGTCGACGTCCACACGCACGAGCTCGCGCGGCCGTTCCTCGTGCTCGCGACGCAGAACCCGATCGAGTACGAGGGCACGTACCCGCTGCCCGAGGCGCAGCTCGACCGCTTCATGGTGCGCCTGTCGCTCGGCTATCCCGACGCCGCCGGCGAGGCCGCGATGCTCGCCGCGCACGAGTCGGGCGACCGCGTCGCATCGCTGGAGGCCGTCGCCGACGCCGCCGACGTCCTCGGCGCGCAGGACGCCGTCGCGCGCGTGCGCGCGTCCGACGCGCTGCGCCACTATGTCGTCGCGCTGCTCGCGCGCACGCGCGTGGACCCGCGCGTGGAGCTTGGCGCGAGCCCGCGCGCCGGCCTGCTGCTGCTGCGCGCCGCGAAGGCGCGCGCGCTGCTCGCCGGCCGCGACCACGCGCTGCCCGACGACGTCCAGCAGATGGCGCACGCGGTCCTCGCGCACCGCATCGTCGCGGCACCCGAGTCCTTCGACGCGACCGGCGAGCAGATCGTCGCCGACGCCGTGGCGGCCACGCCGGCGCTGTAGTCGGATCGGATGCGCCCGGCGCTCGCCACCGGCCTGCTCGGCGTCGCGTTCGCCGTCGCGGCGGCGCTGTTCGACGCCGAGCAGCTGTGGGTGCCGGGGATCGCGCTCGCGCTGCTGGCGGCGGGCAGCGCGGCGTGGGTCGCGCTGGCCGCGCGCGGCGTCACCGTGCGGCGCACGCTCGGCGCGACGCGCGTCGTCGAGGACGAGCCGCTGAGCATCGTGCTCGAGGTGCGGGCCGGAGCCTTGCGACTGCCGTGCGCGCGTCTGCTCGACCCGCTGCTGTCGGCGCCCGCGGTGCTGGCGCCGGGACGGCGCGCGGGACGCGTGCGCATCAACGCGCGCTTCGGGCGCCGCGGCAGCCACTCGCTCGGGCTGACGAGCGTGCTCGTCGCCGACCCGCTCGGGCTCGCGACGCGCGAGGTGCGCGCGCCGGCCTCGGCGCGTGACGACGCGATCCTCGTGCTGCCGCGCATCGAGCCGCTGGTGCCACGCGTGGCCGGCGGCGACGCGGCGCGGCTCGCGCGCCACGCGCGCCGCCTGGTCGGCGCGCAGGTCGAGCTCGACGGCATCCGGCCGCTGCGCGACGGCACGCCGGCGTCGCGCATCTTCTGGCCGGCGCTCGCCAGGGGCGCCGACCCGCAGGAGCGCTACCTGCACGCCGACGGCGACGGCCGGCCGCTGGTCGTGCTCGACCCGCGCGGCGCCGAGGACCTCGACCAGCTCGACGCGGCGGTCCGCGCGGCCGCCTCGATCGCCCATGCGTTCGCGCGCGCCGGCGGCTGTGGCGTGCTGCTGCCGGGCGATCGCCGGCCGACCGAGCTCGGCGAGTCGCTGAGGCACTGGCCGCACGTCCACGCGCGCCTGGCGCTCGTCGGCGCGACCGGGGCGCCGGCGCTCGCGAGCGCGGCGCAGCGCCGCGGCGCGGTCGTCTACGTCAGCGCGCGCGTGCGCGCGCGGCTGCCGCCGGCGCTGGCCGCCGGCCACGGCGCGCGCGTGCTCGTCGTCCCCGGCACGATCGCCGGCCGCGACGCGGCGTTCAGCGTCGCGGGCTGCAGCGCGTACGTCGTCGGTGGGCGCGGTGTGCGCGTCCGCGAGCGGGCGGCGCGGGGGCGCGGATGAGCATCGCCGGCTGGAGCGCCGGGTCGGCGATCGGCCGCACGCGGCCGGCGGGTCGGCTTGACGCGCGCCTGCCGCTGGTCGCGGCGCGGCTGCCGGCGTTCGCGCTGCTCGCCGGGTTCGGCGCGCTCGCGTGGGCGCGGATGGTGCAGCCGGCCGCGTGGGGCGCGGCGGCGGCGGCGCTGTGTGCCGGCCTCGCAGGCGCCATCGTGCTCGTCGCCATCGCGCGCCGCGGCGCCGGCGCGCGGGGGAGGGCCGCGGCGACGCTGCTCGTCGCGGCGCTGCTGGGCATCGTGGCGTTCGCCGCGGCGGGGGTGCCCGCCGACCTCGCCGGGCCGCGCGCGTGGGGTGAGCTCGCCGACGGCATCGCACAGGGCCTCGCCGCGGTGCCGAACGTGCGCGTGCCCTACCGCGGCGGCGAGGGGTGGACGCGGATCGTGATCGTGCTCGGCGGCGGACTGCTCGTCGGCCTCGGCGCGCTGCTGGCGTTCGCCCCGCGGCGCGGCGGGAAGGTCGGCTTCCCGGCGCTGGCCGCGCTCGTGCTCGGCGCGCTGTACCTCGTGCCGGTGATGCAGCACGAGGGCGAGCACCCGTTCGCCGGCGGCGCGGCGTTCGCGCTGACGCTCGCGCTGTTTCTGTGGCTCGAGCGCATCGAGCGCGCCGCCGTGCCACTCGCCGCCGCGGCGCTCGCTGGCGTCCTGGTCGTGTCGCTGGTCGTCGCGCCGCGCGTCGACGGGGACGCGGCGCTGCTGGACTACGAGGGCCTGGCGCAGTCGCTGACGACGCCGAGCACGCGCTATGACTGGAACCACGGCTACG
>JAWVGK010000088.1:0-7997 GCA_033855155.1 Solirubrobacteraceae bacterium
AGCTCGCCCGTGCGAAGGCCGTCGAGCTCGAGCAGCAGCTCGGCGCGACGCGCGAGCAGCTCACCGCACGCGAGCAGCGGATGATCGCCGCGCAGGGAGCACGACACGTGCTCGAGCAACGCCTCGCCGATCTCGGCGACGACGCGGCCGAGCGCGCCGCCGCGCTCGATCGCCAGCAGGCCGAGGCGACGACGATCGCGGCGGAGCTCAGCGGCGCACGCGCCGCGATCGCCGATCTCGTCACCCGTTCGCAGGGCGCGGGCGAGGAGCGCGCGAAGCTCGAGCGCCAGCTGGACTCCACCCGCGCACAGGCCGAGACCCAGGCGCTCGAGCTGCGGGGGGCCGAGGAGCGCGAGCGCGGCCTGGCAGCCGAGCTGGCCGCGTCGATCGCCGAGCGCGCCGCGGTCCAGGACGCGCTCGAATCGGCGCGCGCGGACGCGCTGCTCGTCGAGCAGGAGCACGCGGTCGCCGCCCGCGAGCTCCGGGAGCTCGGGGCCGAGCTGCGGCTCGCACGAGGAGAGCTCGACGGGGCCGAGCAGCGCGCGGCCGCGCTGGCGTCCGAGGTCGAGGCGGAACGCGGGCGGGCAAGCGCACTCGAATCCGAGGTCCGGGCCGGACGCGAGCGCACGGCCGCGGTGGCGTCCCAGGTCGACGCGCAACGCGGGCGCGCCACCGCGCTCGAATCCGAGGTCGAGGCCCAACGCGCCCGCGCGGCCGCGCTGGCGGCCGAGGTCGAGGCGCAACGCGGGCGGTCCAGCGCACTCGAATCCGAGGCCGAGGCCGAACGGCAGCGCGCGGCCGCGCGGGCATCCGAGGTCGACACGCAGCGCGCGCGTGCCACCGCGCTCGAATCCGAGGTCCAGGCCGCGCGCGCTCGCACGGCCGCGCTGGCGTCCGACGTCGACACGGAGCGCGAGCGTGCCACCGCGCTCGAATCCGAGGTCGAGGCCGAACGGCAGCGCGCGGCCGCGGTGACGTCCCAGGCCGACGCGGAACGCGGGCGCGCCACCGCGCTCGAATCCGAGGTCGAGGCCCAACGCGCCCGCGCCGCCGCGCTGGCGGCCGAGGTCGAGGCGCAACGCGGGCGGGCCAGCGCACTCGAATCCGAGGTCCAGGCCGAACGCGCGCGCACGACCGCGGTGACGTCCGAGGAACGCGGGCGCGCCACCGCGCTCGAACTCGCGGTCGAGGCCGAACGCGCGCGCACGGCCGCGCTCGCGTCCGAGGTCGACGCGGAACGCACGCGGGCGGCGGCGCTCGAGTCCGAGGTCAAGGCCGGCCGAGCGCAGGCGGCGACGCTGGAGTCCGAGGCGCAGGCGGCGCGCGGGCACGCGGCCGCGCGGAGCGCGGAGCTGGCGTCCGCGGCGCAGCAGATCGACCGGCTGACGGCCGAGCTCGATGCCGCGATCCGCAACGGCGCCGCGCTCGACGCGGTCACCTCCGAGCGCGACGCGGACGCGGCCCGCACCCGATCCGCGCTCGACGCGGTCACCTCCCAGCGCGCCACCGCGCACGACGAGATCGAGGCGCGCGCCGCGCAGCACCGGCAGACGCTGGCCCAGATCGAGGCGCTGACCGCCGACCACGAGCGCGCCCTGTCGCAGATCCAGGCCCTGGACACCGACCGTGAAGACGCGCTCTCGCAGATCCAGGCGCTGACCGCCGACCACGAGCGCGCGCTATCGCAGATCCAGGCCCTGACCACGGACCGCGCGCACGCGCTCTCGCAGATCCAGACCCTCACCACCGACCACCAGAACGCGCTCGCGCGGATCCGGGCGCTGAGCGCCGACCGCGAGCGCGCGCGGTCGCAGATCGAGGGCCTCGTCGAAGAGCACGCACGGGCGGACGCCCGGGTCGACGAGCTGGACCCCTGGCGCGAGCACGCCGAGACCCGCATCGCCGCCCTCACGCGCGAGCGCGACGAGGCACAGGCGACGATCGCGCAGCTCGTCGCCCGCGGCGAACAGGCCGCCGGGGGCGCGGTCGTCGAGCGCGAGGAGGTCGCGCTGCTGGTGGCGCAGCGCGACGGCGTCCAGGCCCAGATCGACGAGCTCGGCACGCGCCTGGCGGTGGCGCGTGCGACGATCGCCGAGTCGGGGGAGGAGCGCGCGGCGGCGGCCGCGCGCATCGAGCAGCTCGCGGTCGAGCGGCGCATGCTGCGGGGCGAGATCGAGACGTTGATCGGCGAGCGCGACAGCGCCCACGCGCAGATCGCCGCGCTCGAGTCCACCGCCGCGGCCCACCTCGACGCGCTCCAGCGCGAGCGCGATGCCGCCCACGGGCAGATCGGCGAGTTCGCGTCCGCGCTCGACAGCGAGCACGACGAGCGGGCAACGCTGCTCCGCGAGCGCGACGCGGCGTTCGCGGAGATCCAGCGGCTCGGCGCGGAGCTCGCCGCGGCACATGCCGAGGTGCACCTGGGCGGCGAGGACGATGCCGAGGTCCAGCGCGAGCTCGAGCGGGAGCTGAGCGCGGCGGTGGCGGAGGTCGACCGGCTGTCGGGCCTGGAGCGGGCGCTGAGCGGCGACCTCGAGGACGCGCTCGACGACATGCGCCGGGCACGCGGGCAGCTCGCACAGGACGAGCGCGACCGAGCGGAGCTCGAGCGCCTGCTCGACAACGCGCTCGCGGCGGCGACGCGAGCCGAGCGACAGGCCGAGGCAGAGGAGGCCGCGCGCGCGGCGCTCGAGGCCCGCGTCGACGAGCTGTCGGCGACGAGCGCGGAGGCCGCGCAGCAGGCGCAGGCGGGACGCGACGCGGCACTCGCCGCCGCCGCCGACGCGGCGCGGACGGCGCAGCGCCGCGCGGCCGAGGAGGCGGACGAGCGCGCGGCGCAGCGCGCCGCCGACGATCAGGAGCGCGCCAAGGCGCGCGAGCGCGAGGCTCGCGACGCGCAGGATCGCATCGCGCGCCGGCGCGCCGAGGAGGAGGGGCGCCGTGCCGCGGCCGAGCGCGAGCGCCACGAGCAGGAGGCCGCCATGCATGCGACCGTGGAGGCGCGGCGCATCGAGCGCGCCGCGCAGCGCGAGCAGGCCGAGCGGCTCGCCGGGCTCCAGCGCGACCTCTCACCCGAGCGCGGCCCCGCGGCCGAGCGCGAGGCCGCGGCCGAGCGCCGCCGTACGCTGCAGCTCGATCGCCGGCTCGAGCCGGCGATCGAGCGCGACCCGCGGCGCACGCCGGCGCGGCCGGGCTCGACGCGCGTCAGCACGCTGCCGCGCGAGCGCCCCACCCGGCTGCGGGCGCGATCGCGCTGGCTGCCGTCCGAGCTCGTCGTCGGCGTGCTGCTCGTGCTCGTCGCGGCGACCGCCGCGACCCTGCTCGTGCTCGGCGTCCTGCGCGTCGCCGTCGCGTAGCGACGCCGCGCCGTCGCTCGCCGCGGGCGGCGGCGGCGGGGCGCGATTCAGCGGCGCATGTCGTCTCCCGCCGCGGACGGCGGCGGCGGGCGCGATTCAGCGGCGCATGCCGTCGCTCGCCACGGGCGGCGGCGGCGGGGGTGGCGTGCCCGGCGTGCCCGAGCCCGAACCCGAACCCGCCACCGGGGGCGCACGTGTCGCTCCCGGGACCACCGAGCGCGAACCCGAACCCGCCCCCGGCGGCGCGGGCGGCGCCGCGGGCACACCCGAACCCGCCCCCGGCGGAGCGGCCGTCGCTCCCGGGACTACCGAGCGCGAGCCGGTCGGGCCGGCCGGCGCCTGCGGGGTCCCCGCCGCCGGCCCGGCCGCCAGCGGCGTCGGCGTGACGGTCGTCGCGGCGGCGTAGGCGGGGCTCAGCGGGGTGCCGGTCGCCGTCGCAGAGCCGCTCGCCGGCACGCTGAACAGCACGAGCCGCCCGACGACCGCGAGCGTCGCGGTGCCGATCGGGTCGAGCTCGAGCAGGCGCCGCGCGGCGGCGCGCGCGCCGCCGCGATCGGCCATGTCGAGCGCGAGCTCCATGACGCGCCGCCACGCCGTGACGCTGTAGGGCTGGCGATCGACGGCCCGCAGCAGATAGCGGCGCGCGTCCAGCAGCCGCCCGCGGTTCTGCGCGAGGTCGGCGGCCGCGAGCAGCGATCGGATCGCGGTCGGGTCCAGCCGCGCGCTCGTCTCCGCCTCGGCGGTGGCGTCGCGCAGCTCCGGCTCGCGCGCCGTCGTCGAGACCGCCAGCGCCGAGCTTGCCTCGGAGTCCGCCCACGCCGGCAGCAGCGCCGACACCATCACCAGCCCGAGCAGGACGCAGGCGACGCCGAGCGCCGCCACGCGCGGCCCGACGCCGCCGCCCGGCGCGGTCGCCGGCGCAGCGTGGGCGTCGCGCCGCGCCGGCCGCGCGGCGAGCACGCCGAGGAACAGCAGCGCCGGCACGGTGATGCCCGGGATGTCCCAGTCGAAGTCGACGAGCCCGTGGACGGTCCACGCGACCCCGCCCGCGAACAGGGCGACCGCGACGTCGCGCTCGCGACCGTCGCTCATCGCGCGCACGCGCGCGAGCGCCGCGAACAGCAGGAAGCCGAGTGCGCCGAGCGCGAGCGCGGCGCCGACGACGCCCGTCTCGGCGAGGAACTGCAGCGGCACGCTGTGTGGCTGCTGGACGTCGAGCTCGACCTTGCGGTACATGAGGTGCGTCACCGGAAAGGACTCCGCGCCCCAGCCCTGCAGCGGTCGATCGGCCCACGCGCCGGTCGCCTCCTGCCACCACGGCCAGCGGTTGCCAGAGTTCGAGGACACGATCCGCGCCGGGTCGGAGTCCTTGTCCTGGCTGGTCTTCGTGAACTCGTGCCAGGCGTCGTCGAAGAAGCGCCCCGGCCCGCCCTGGGACGTCGCGATGCCGAAGACGACGATCAACGCGAGCACGGCGACCATCGCGCCGAGCCCGCGCCAGACCAGGCGCGTGCTCTCGTCGCTCCAGCGCAGGCGCTCCTCCAGGCGCAGCAGCCCCCAGGCCATGATCAGCAGCCCGATCAGGCTTCCGGCCATCACCATCCCGAGCACGATCCCGTCCGCCGTGCGCGCGTCGAGCGGGATCCGGATCCCCTTCAGCGCCGGCCGGCTGAACGCGAGCGCCAGCACGGGCACGAGCGCGACGACGGTCGTCCCGAACACCGCGAGCCCGCGCAGCCGCGGGCCGCCGAGCAGCGTCACGACCGCGATCGCCGCGGCCAGCGCGACAAGGCCACCGCGCGAGTACGTCATGCCGAGGCAGACGAGCAGCACGTACAGCGCGCTGATCGCCGCCAGGCGCACCGACGGCCGGCGCGTCGCGTCCGTCGTCGCGCGCAGCGCGATCGGCACCGCCAGCACGCACACGAGCGCGAGCGCGTTCCAGTACTGCAGCGGCTCGCGCAGGCGCGAGGCGATGTACGTCTGGTCGAACTCGATGCCGAGCACGTTCACGCTCGGGATGAGCTTGCCGCCGAGCGCGTACAGCGCGCATGCGAGCGCCACGAACAGCCAGCCCGCCGCCACGCGTTCGATCGCGCGCGGCGCGCTGGACCCGGCCGCGATCGCGAGCACGACGACGAGCGTGTACGCGACGCTGCGGTTGACCGCCGTCCAGGTCGCGTCCGGCGCGACCGACCACAGCAGCGTGATCCCGCACCACACGGCGAAGCCGGCCAGCAGGCCGACGCCGATCCATGCCTGCGTCGGCGCGCGCAGCGTCAGCGTTCGCGAGAACAGCCGGCCGACGGCCGCGCCGACGCAGACGAGCGCGATGCCGACCTGCAAGCGCGGCTCGTGGGGCAGGCCGGCGGCGCCGTGCGCGAAGACGGCGTACGTGCACGCGGCGACGAGCGCCACGACGAGCGCGCTGCCGGGATGCGGCCTGTGGCTACGGGCCTGCCGCACGCCCACGCGCGTGGCGACCCGTGCGCTGGCGGGGGTCGTGACGGCCATGGGTAGCGGTCGTCGATGCTAGCGTGAGGATCCGTGGCGCGCCGCACCCTGCCGATCCTGCTGCTCCTCGTCGTCGGCCTGACATGGGTCGCGGGCGCGTCCGCCCGCACGCTCACGGTCTACGACCGGATGCTCGTCGAGTACATCGAGAAGGGCCGGCTGAGCGCCTGCAAGTACACGATCAACGAGCTGAAGACCGCCAAGAACGGGGTCCCCGAGGACTACCAGCAGTACGGCGCGGCGCTGATCGCCGCGCTTGAGGACGCGATCGCCGCGCGCGCGCAGGGCCAATGCGACAAGAAGAAGCAGGCGGCGGGCACGCCGGCGGCCAACGCGACGCCTCCGGCCGGCACGCAGGCGGCGCCTCCGCCGCCCACCGCCGGCGCCACCGCGCAGCCCGCGCCCGCCGGCGCGCCCGCCCAGGTGCAGGAGCCGCCGCAGCCCGTCGCCGAGGCCACGCCCGCGGCCGCGATCTCGACCGACGACTCGATCGCGCTCGCCGCACGCTCGGGCCAGGTGGCCACCGACGCACCCGTTCCGATGCTGCTGCTGGCGATCCTCGCGGGGCTGCTCGCGCTCGCCGCGCTGGCGTTCGCGGTCGTGCGCTGGTTCGCGTGGGAGCCGGCGTGGAGCGTGCGCCTGCGTCACGCCGCCGGCGAGGCCGGCTGGCGGGCCTCGTCGACGTTCGCCGAGTTCACCGACTTCGTGCGTCTGGGGCGCTGATGCTGCTCGAAGGCCGGCGCCTGCTCGTCACCGGCGTCCTGACGGAGGGGTCGATCGCGTTCGCAGTCGCCAGGCGCGCGCAGGAGGAGGGCGCGCAGATCGTCCTCACCGGCTTCGGCCGCGGGCTGCGGATCACGACGCGGATCGCCAACCGCCTGCCGGACCCGCCCGACGTGCTCGAGCTCGACGTCAACGACCCCGACCACATCGCCGCGGTCGTCGCCGACCTGACCGCGCGCTGGGGCGCACTCGACGGGATCCTGCACGCGATCGCCTTCGCGCCCGCCGACGCGCTCGGCGGCGCCTTCCTCGCGACGCCGCCCGAGAGCGCCTCGACGGCGTTCCTGACGAGCGCGTACAGCCTCAAGGCGCTCGCCGCGGCGTTCGTCGACCTGCTCGAGCAGGGCGAGCACGGCTCGATCGTCGGCCTGGACTTCGACGCGACCGTCGCTTGGCCGGCGTATGACTGGATGGGCGTCGCGAAGGCGGCGCTGGAGTCCGTCAACCGCTACCTCGCGCGCGACCTCGGGCCGCGCGGGCTGCGCTCGAACCTCGTCTCCGCCGGGCCGATCAGGACGATCGCCAGCGGCTCGATCCCCGGCTTCGAGCTGCTCGCCGGCGCATGGGACGCGCAGGCGCCGCTGGCGTGGGATCCGCGCGACGCCGGCCCCGTCGCCGACGCCTGCCTGTTCCTGCTGTCAGGCCTCGCGCGCGGCGTGACCGGCGAGATCGTGCACGTCGACGGCGGCTATCACGCCTTGGGGGCGCCGCTGGCGCCGCCCGCCGACGACGTGCCCGCGCCGAGCGAGTAGACCGCCCGCCACCACAGCTCCGCGAGCACGCGGATCGCCTCGTTGATGTCGCGCCCGCCGCGCAGCACCTCGACCGTGAGATGGCGCTCGACCATCGCGCACAACGCCTGCGCGGCGATCCGCGCCGAGATGTCGTCGGGCGCGATGCCGCGCTCTTGGTCGCGCGCGATGCGCGCCTCGGCGCCGGCGACGAAGCGTCCGATGTACGGCTCCCACTCCTGCGGGACGTGCTCGTGCTCGCCGTTGAGGTGCGCCGCCAGCAGCAGGATGCGCCCGTTGCGGTTGACGACGGCGACGAAGCGCTGGATCGCCAGGCGCAGCTCCAGGCGCGGCTCGCCGGCGCCCTCGAAGTACGGCGCGCCGGCGTCGTACATATCGGTGAACGCCTGCTGGATCAGGCGATCCATGACCGCGCGCTTGTTGGCGAAGTAGAAGTAGACGGTCGTGCGGCTGACGAACGCCCGCCGCGCGATCCGCTCGATCGTGACCTGCTCGTGTGAGCCCTCGCCGAGCAGCTCGCGCGCGGCGGCGAGGATCGCGTCCTCGGTCGCGTTGCGCGGCGTCAGCGCCTCGGCGGGCGGCGGGGTCACCG
>JAWVGK010000089.1:0-4547 GCA_033855155.1 Solirubrobacteraceae bacterium
AAGAACAGCAGCACGGTGTCGGCCTGCTTGGCGAGCTTGTAGCGGTCCGGGTCGTCGCCCTCGGCGCGCAGTATCCGGTCGAGGCGCTGGATGTTGCCGTGGCGCTCGCGATAGCCCTCCCAGTCGAGCTCGTCGAGGTCGTCATAGCCCTCGAACTGGCTGATGATGCCGTCGCCGTGGAAGGGGACGTACATCTTGCGGCTCATCTGCGCCCACTTCTCGATCTCCTCGTCGCTGAGGCCGATCTTCGCGCGCAGCGTGTCGCGCCGCCGGCCGGTCAGCAGGCCGAGCACGACCTGCGCCTGTTCGCAGATCCACGCGACCATGACGTTCGTGTAGGCGTTGTTGCGCAGCCCGCTCTCGGTTGCGCCGGGGTACTTCTCGTGGAACTCGTCGGGCCCCATCACGCCGTGGATCTCGTAGCGGTCGCGGTCGGGGTCGTAGTGCGCGATCGAGCCCCAGAAGCGCGCGATCTCGAGCATCATCTCGGCGCCGTGGTCGCGGAGGAAGTCGAGGTCGTCGGTCGCCTGGTGGTAGTGCCAGACGTTGTAGAAGATCGCCGCGTTGACGTGGCGCTGGCGGTGCGACAGGTCCGCGTCCCAGTGGCCCGAGAGCGGGTTGAGGTGGACGATCTGCGTCTCCTCGCTGCCGTCGCTGCCGCTCTGCCACGGGAACATCGCGCCCGTGTAGCCGGCGCCCCTGGCGGCCGCGCGCGCCTCGCCGAGGCGGCGGTAGCGGTACATCAGCAGTTCGCGCGTGATCTCCGGCAGCCGCGAGGTGAGGTAGCGAAAGACGTACAGCTCGTCCCAGAAGACGTGGCCGCGGTAGGCCTCGCCGTTCAGGCCGCGCGCCGGCACGCCGGCGTCGTGGTTGGTCGTGTGCAGCGAGCAGACCTGCAGGATGTGCGAGATGTGCAGGCGCAGCAGCTGCTGCACACGCGTGTTGCCGGGCAGGTAGACGTCGCTGGAGCGCCACAGCTCGTCCCACGCGCGCACGTGGCGCGCCAGCGCCTCCTCGAAGTTCGGATAGCGCGCGCACGACTTGCCGGCGTTCGTCAGCGGCTCGTTGATCGCGCGGTCGCGCGAGGTGTAGAAGGAGACGAGCTTCTCGACGCGCAGCGACTCGCCCGCGCGCACGTCGAAGCCGACGACCTGCTGGATGTAGTCCTCCATCTGATACAGCGAGCGCTGCACCTCGACGGGCTCGTCGCCGCGAAACACACGCGTGCGCGCGGCCTGCGCGACGTAGATGTTCGACTGGCGCGTCTCGACGTGCAGCGCGATGATCTCGGGGCCGAACGTACGCGGCGAGACGGGGTCGAGGTGGCGTCCCTCGAGCTGGCGGTAGCGCGCGACGTTGCCGTTCGTGACGCGACCGTCGAGCGCCGACACGACCTCGACGGCGCCCGACCAGTTGTGCGGCGTCAGCGTCCACTCGATCGCCGCCTGGTGGGAGTGCGCCATGCTCGCGAAGCGGCGGCTGCGCAGCGTCGTCTCGCGCCCGGCGCGATCGCGGAAGCGCAGCTCGCGGATGACCATCGACATGCCGATGTCGTACTCGTGCCGATAGCTCAGCAGCTCGACGTTGCCGAGGCGGATCGCGTCCTCGTCCTCGATCTTGAGCTTCAGCACGAGCCAGTTCGGGAGGTTCACGAGATCCTCGTTGAGGACCGGCCGCCCGCCCATGATCGTCGTCTCGCGGTTGTAGAGCCCGTGGGCGTACGTGCCGGGGTAGTGGACGTCGTCGGCGTCCTCCCACTCGGCGGTCCCGCGGGTGCAGAAGTAGCCGTTGCCGGTCGAGGTCAGGGCCTCGCGCAGGCCCTCGTCGGATGCAACGAACTCGTCGTAGCGCAGGGGGTTCTCATCCACGCGACGTGACGCTAGCGCACCCGTCGTCGCGGGCATGTCTCCGCCGTGTCGCGGCGTCGAGAATCGTCCGGCGAGCGGCCGGGCCGCGCGCCGCAGGCCCTGCCGGCGGCCGCGCCTGTGACGCGCGCACGCGGCCGGCCCGCCGGGCCGGCCGCGTGGTCGGGCGTCTGCTTGCGGGCGGCTACGCGGCGGGCGGCTGCGCGGCGGGTCGCGCCGGACGGTTGGCCTCGAAGGCGGCCTGGACGGCATCGGCGCTCAGGCCGAGTCGCTGGGCGACGGCGGCGTACATCGCGGCCTCGCGGGTCGCGTGCTCGGCGCGGTGCGCGGCCTCGACCTTCGCGAAGGATGCCTTGACGGTCGCCTCGTCGAGGCTCAGGCCGCTCGCCAGCGCGGCGACGAGCTTGCCGTCATCGGGCTTGCGCGGGCGCGCGCCGCGCGGTCGCGTGCCGGCGGCCGGCTTCGCCGGGCGGTTGGCGTCGAGGATCTGCCGGACCTTCGCGACGTCGACGCCGAGCGCGGTCGCGAGCTCGCTCGCCATGCCGGCACCGCGGTCGGGGCGCTCGCCCGCGGGCCTGGCCGGGCGCGACGCGTCGAGCGCGGACCGCAGCTGCGCGCTCGTCACGCCGAGCGCCTTGGCGGTCGCCGCGAGCCGGGCGGCGGCGACCGGCCCGCCGTCGCGCTGGGGTCCGCGATGAGCCGCGCGCGCCGTCGCCGCGCCGTCGCTCGAGGTCGTCGCGGCCTGCGCGGCGCCGAGGCCGCCGGCGCCGAGCATCGCGGCGGCGCAGCCGGCGGCGGTGATCTTCTGAAGTCGGGGCATGTGACGCTCCTTGTCGGGATGTCAGACGGGCGGTGCGCCCGCTGTCCAGAGCACGATCGGCGACGCGCCTGAGGGGATCCTGGGAGCCGGCTGAGACTTGCGTCCAGATCTGGGTCGCCGCAGTTGTGCGCTCAATCACACCCGGTCGATGCAGCGTCCGGCACAGTGACCTTCATGAACCCTCCGGCCACGAAACCAGCTCCGCAGATCGCCGAGCAGCTGCGGCTGCTGTACGTCGAGCGGGCGCTCGCCGAGAGCGCGGGCCTGGCCGGCAACCGCACCTACATGGACGATCTCGAGGACGAGATCAGCGGCTGCCGCGACGCGTACGTCGGCGCGGCGGTCACCGAGATCGCGGTTCTCCGCGGCGTGCTCGGCGGCCGGCTGTCGGGCTGACGCACGGCTGCCTCAGCGCGTCAGCATCCGCTCGAGCAGCACGCCGGGGTGCAGGCCCTCGAAGCGGTTGAGCATGAAGTCGCTCGTGAACAGCGCCATGAAGGTGCCGTCGCTGCGATACAGCACGTCGGCGTGGCGGCTGGCGCGCAGGATCTCGGCGCCGCCCTTGTCCGTGCGCCGCGCGAGCTTCCAGTTCGTCGGATCGAGGCCGACGATGACGCCGAACTCGTGCTCCAGGCGCGCGACGGCGACCTCGAACTGCAGCGGCCCGACGGCCGCCAGCACGGGCGCGGGGTCGGCGCCGGGATCGCGGCGCAGGAGGTGCACGACGCCCTCCTCGGCGAGCTGCTCGAGGCCGCGGTGAAACTGCTTGTGGCGCGTCGCGTCGCGGTTTCTCACCGTGACGAAGTGCTCGGGGGCGAGCGTCGGGATCGGCGGGAAGGTGACCGGCTCGTCGAGGTACAGCGTGTCGCCGACGCGCAGGTCGGCGGCGTTGATGACGCCGACGACGTCGCCGGGGAACGCCTCGTCGAGCACGACGCGGTCGTCGCCGAAGACCTCGTGCGCGTGGGCGAGCGTGAACGGCCGGCCGGTGCGCGCGTTGGTGACCTTCATGCCGCGCTCGAAGCGCCCGGAGGACACGCGCAAGAACGCGACGCGATCGCGGTGGCGCGGGTCCATGTTCGCCTGCACCTTGAAGACCAGGCCGGAGAACGGCGCCTCGATCGGGCGCGGCGCGCCGGCGTCGTCCAGGCGCGGCCTGGGCGACGGCGCGAGGTCCAGCAGCGCGTCGAGCAGCAGGCCGACGCCGAAGTTCGACACGGCCGAGCCGAAGAAGACGGGCGTCGCGCGGCCGGCGGCGAAGTCCGCCGCGTCGAGCGTGGCGCCGGCGCCGTCGAGCAGCTCGAGCTCGTCGGCTGCGACGGTCCACGCCTCGCCCTCGCGCTCGGCCGCGCGCTGCGCCGACAGCAGCTCCTCCGGCGCGCGCGTCGCGCCGCCGATGGTGCGCGTGAAGCGCCGGTAGGTGCCGCTCGCGCGATCGACGACGCCGCGGAAGTCGCCCGGGATGCCGACCGGCCACGTCGCCGCGACCGGCGCCATGCCGAGCACCTTCTCGATGTGGTCGATCATGTCCAGCGGGTCCAGGCCCGGCCGGTCGTACTTGTTGACGAACGTGATCAGCGGGATGTTGCGCGCTCGCGCGACCTCGAACAGGCGCAGCGTCTGCGGCTCGACGCCCTTCGCCGCGTCGAGCAGCATGACCGCGCAGTCGGCGGCCGCGAGCACGCGCAGCGTGTCTTCCGAGAAGTCCTTGTGGCCCGGGGTGTCGAGCAGGTTGAAGACCGTGCCGGCGTAGTCGAAGCGCAGCACCGTCGACGTCACGGAGATCCCGCGGCGGCGCTCGATGTCCATCCAGTCCGACGTCGTCGCGCGGCGGCTGCGCCGGCCCTGGACGGCGCCGGCGA
>JAWVGK010000090.1:0-4834 GCA_033855155.1 Solirubrobacteraceae bacterium
CTCCGGCTCCGGCGCGGCGTGCAGCGTGGCCGTGAGGCTGACCTTCGTGCCCCACCCGGTCGGCTCGAGCTCCACCGTGCCGCTGACGCGGTCGCCCTCCCAGGCGACGGTGGTCTCGGCCGAGACGCGGGTGATGCGGATCTCGCCGAAGGGCGCGAGATGGCGCCCCAGCGAGTCCTCGCTGCTGACCTCCGCCCACAGCTCGGGCGGTGACTTCACGAGACGGCGCGTCGCCGTGGATCGCTGCATGGGCGTGGAGTTCGCGCGCCGGTTGCGGAGTCCTCCCGCGGCGCGCCCCACCCGCGCCGCCTGCACGCGCGCGCCCGCGGCGCGCCTGGCGCCGGGACGCGCGCGCCGGTCGGCTACGCTGGCGCCAGGAGCCTCCGATGACGACGATTCGCGTACTGCACTGCAACTCCGCCGCCGACGGCTGGACCGCCGACAGCCCCGACCTGGAGGGCTGGAGCGTCGCCGCCGCCTCCTACGGCGAGTCGCGCACGCGAGCCGAGGAGGCCGTGCGCGCGCGGCTCGAACAGGGCGAGGCTCCCGCTGCCAACCTGCAGATCACGCACCACATCGCCTGCTCGCGCGGCTGACGACGCCGCCGGCGAGAGCCTCGCCGGCGGGTCGCCGGTGCGCCACTACTTCGCGCGCCGCAGCGTCAGGTATCGAGCGGTCGAGTGCAGCACGCCGGCCGTGTTGCGCGACCGCACGCGCGCCTCGACGCGCACGCTGCGCTTGCGCCGCAGCAGCGCCCTGCCGGCCTTGTTCAGCCTCATGCGCACGTTCACCATGCGGTTGGCGCGGATCGAGAACCCGCGCGAGGCGATCGTCTTGGCGTTGGACTTCACGCGCAGGCTGCCGCGGCACACGTTCTTCGTCGACGCCGGGCACTTGACGCCGACCTTGAAGTACCCGCGGCGATCCGCGTGCAGCACGCGCTTGGCGATCGAGATCCTCTGCGCAACAGGCGGCTTCGGCGGCGGTGGCGGCGGCGGTGGCGGCGGTGGTGGTGGCGGCGGCGGGGGCGGCGGCGGCGCTCCGGACACTCCGAGATGTCGCATCGCGCCGTCCATCAGGCCCGCCCGTGCGGCGGCTCCGCGCACGCCCTCGAGGCCGAAGCCCCACGTCACCGACCGCGGCGTCTGGACGCCGGGAGCGTCGACGTAGCCGACGGTCGTGCGCGACGTCCACGCGAGCTCCGCGGAGATCGTCCCGGGCGGGGGCGGCCCGGCGGTGAAGCCGCCGAGCCCGTCCTCGAACGACGTCTGATCGGTGACCACGCCGTCCTTCGTGATCGCCGCGTCGTCGAGGAACACCCCGAGGCCCGAGACGGCGAAGTCCTGCGCGTAGCTGATCGAGACCTCGACCTGCGATCCGGCGTAGGCGCCGAGGTCGACCTTCCAGCTCTGGAAGCCGCCGGAGTTGCCGGTCGCGGCGTTCCAGGCGCCGGTCGTGCCGGTCGGCGTGCAGTCCTCTTGACCGGCGGTCTGGCTCTTGTTGGCGTTCGTCTGGTAGTGGGCGAGGAACGGGTGCAGCGTGTCCCAGTTGATGTCGCACGACGCGCCGACGTCGGCGGCGGTGTGCCCGTTGACGTCGGGCAGCGTCGTCCAGTCGTCCATGCCGACGTGGTGGGCCTCGACGAACACGAAGTCGTAGGCCGGCTCGGTGTCGTAGGACAGCTGGAACGACAGGTCCGCGCTCGTCTTGCCCGTCAGGTCGATCGTCCTGCGCAGGCGCTGGAAGCCACCGTCGTCGCTGGCGGCGACGGCGTACTTCGTCCCGGTCAGCGGGTCGAACGACGGCGGCCGGTCGAGCGTGATCGCGCGCCCGGAGGCGAACTGCGGGAACTGCGACGGGCTGAGGACGCTCGACGTCGTCACCATCGAGTAGGTGTGCTCCTGGTTGTCGGCGGAGTCCGCGCCGTTGAGCCCGAAGGGGAAGTCGCCGAACGGCGGGACCGCCTTGAACGGCAGCGCCGACGCTTCGTCCTTGGAGGCGGCGGCGTCGAGGTGGATGTAAGCGCCCAGCCAGTACTGCAGGAAGTCGTCGGACAGGGGCACGCAGCCGGGGGTGTTGCCGGGCGTGACGGCATCGCAGAACGGCGGCTCGCCGAGCGGGTTGAAGGGGAACGCGTTGACCTGCGCGAACGCCGCGTTCTGGCCCGTGTACAGCAGCTTGCCGCCGTCGTTGAGGTAGTCGCGGACGTTGAGGATCTCGTCGCTGGCGAGCTTCCCGACGCCCGTCCCGCCGGGCGCGTCGGGGTCGCGGACGAGGATGTCGTTGCCCGTGTACCAGACGACCGCGTCGTAGTGCGAGAGCACGCCCATCGGGTCGGGCGCCCTGCGCCCCTCGGCGTCGACGTCGTAGACGTCGTAGGCGATGCCGTCGGCGTCCAGCGCCTGCTTGTAGAGGTCGAGGTAGTTGGGCGCCGTGCGGCTGGCGTAGGCCGGGAGCTCGACGCCGGCGCCGGTCTTGCCGGAGTAGTCCTCGGCGGCGAGGATCAGCACCCTGCGGCCGCTGTCGGAGCGGACCGTGTAGCCGAACGTCGACGAGCGCTCGCCGCCCGCCTCGAACCACACGCGGACGTCGTCGCCGGGGCTCGTGCCGGTGACCGCGCCGCGCAACTCGTGGTAGTAGACGTCGAGATCGCCGCCGTAGCGCTCGCCGCCGTCGTACTGGGCGGTCTGCGCGACGTGCTCCTCGCCGGCGTTCACGCTCCAGTGCAGCGACACGGGGCCGAGCGAGCGCTTGGCGTTGACGCGCACGGTCTGCGGGTCGCCGAAGGACACGCTGAAGGGGTGCAGCTCGAACGCCGGCGCCTCGCGCCCCAGGTGCGAGACGGGGTTCGCCGGGTCCGCCGCGGACCGCGCCACGTCGATCGCGAAGGGGATGTTCTTCTCGAACGCCTGCTCGACGTCGGCCTCGCGATCCTGGAAGTCGAAGACCGAGCCGCCACCGCCGCGGGCCGGGTCGGCGACGTCCATCTCCGGCGTGAACGACAGCGTCCGGCGCAGCACGTGCGCCGTCTCGTCGGTGTCGCCGTTGGTCGTGTAGAGCTCCGACGAGACGTCGGGGTCATACGGGTCCGGCGCGCCCGGCGGGTTGCCGGCGATCGCGGGGTTGGCGTCGGTGCCGGCCAGCGCGCGGTAGATCGGGTCGTCCTCGGAGTCCGTCTGGACCTGGAAGCCGACGCCGTAGAGCAGCAGCTCGGCGGCCGAGTGGTAGTTGACCATGAACTGGAAGCCGACGCGCTTGAGCAGGCCGTCCATCGCCTGGGTCTCGGGCTCGGACGCCGGGCCGGTGCCGCGGTAGGTCTCGGTCGTCGGGTCCGGCGAGGAGCCCTCGTTGTCGAAGCCCCAGTGCGCGGGGAAGTTGCGGTTGGGGTCGACGCCGTCGCCGGCGGTGATCTGCCCGTCGCCGTCGACGTCGCGCAGGTTCTTGCGCCACTCGCGGTTGCCGGGCGTGAACGTGAAGTCGTAGCCGTCGGGGTTGGAGACCGGCACGATCCAGATCTCGCGCGTGTTCACGAGCGCCGTCAGGTCGCTGGCCGCGAGGCCGGCGATGGCGTTGCCCTTCGTGTCCTTGGCGGTGCCGCCGCCGCCGTAGTTGTCGATGAAGAGGTGGGCGAGGCGGCGCGTCTGCTCCGGCGTGATCCACTCGCGCGCGTGCTGCGCGGAGATGTACAGCGTCGCGGGCCGTGAGCCGTCGGGGTTCGTGGGCTCGCGCGCGTCGCGCGTGATCCGCAGCGCGATGATCGGCTTGCCGTTGATCGAGTGGCCGATGATCTCGGGCTTGACGATGTCGGTGTGCTGCGCGGCGAGGCGCGAGAACTCCTCGTAGAGCGTCTCGCGCGCCGCGGCGCCGGGGGCGTTGCCGACCGTGCCGACGTACTTGTGGTCGAAGTACGGCCGGAAGACGTCGTAGCTGCCGTCCGCGTGGACGCGGGCCGCGCGCCTCGCGCCGCTGCGCACGAGCTTCGGGTCGAGGTCGTACTTGTGCAGCGCGCGCGCCTGCGCGGCCGTCGCGACGACCTGCAGGCGCCCGCCGTGGGCGCCCTCGGAGACGTCGAAGCCCTGCCGTGCGAGCAGCCGCAGCGCCTGGCCGCTCTGCGCACGCACGCTGTAGGCGTTGAGGCCCGTCGGGGCGGCCTGTGCAACCGCTGCGAGCGCGAGTGATCCGAGGGTCGCAGCGAGCGCTGCGCGAACCGTGCCTGCGGCGAAACCCATCATGTCTGCTCCCTCGTGAACCCGGCCCCGTGTCGCCGCCCCCTACCCCGGAAACGGTGTCGTTCAAACCCGCCGCGTCACCCGCGCGGCTTGTACTTGCCGAAGACGTCGCCCATCGCGGCGCAGACCTCGCCCATCGAGCAGCGATCCTTCAGCGCGACGCGGATGTGGGCGACGAGGTTGTCGGTCCCGCGCGCGGCGACGCGCACCTGCTCCAGGCGCGCCGCGACGAGATCGTGGTCGCGGTCGGCCTTGAACGCGGCCAGGCGCTCGAGCTGCTCGCGCTCGGACTCGGGGTCGACGCGCAGGATGTCCTCGACCTCGATCGCGTCCTCCTCGAACTTGTTGACGCCGACGACGATGTCCTGCCTGAGGCGGTAGCGCTCCTGGTAGCCCCACGCCGACTCGTCGATCTCGTTCGTGATGAACTCGATCGCGTTGACCGAGCCGCCCAGCTCGTCGACCTTCGCGATCAGCTCGTAGGCGCGCGACTCGATCTCGTTCGTCAGCGCCTCGACGTAGTACGAGCCCGCGAACGGGTCGACCGTGTCGGTCGCGCCGGACTCGTGGTAGATGATCTGCTGCGTGCGCAGCGCGATCTTCGC
>JAWVGK010000091.1:0-4565 GCA_033855155.1 Solirubrobacteraceae bacterium
CCCCCGTACGGCCCGTCCGCAGGACCACTTGGCCGCGCTCGATGCCGTGGCCGGCGGAGTCTGCCGCCACGTTTCGATCCGACACAAGGGAGATCCATCGCATGCCGACGCTCAACGAGTCGTTCTCAGTGCCCAACGCCGACCAGAGCTGGGCGGTCATCTCTGACCTCAACAAGCTCATCCCGTGCGTTCCGGGCGCCAAGGTCCTGGATGCCGACAGCCCGCAGAGCGCGAAGGCCGAGATCACGGTCAACATGGGCTCGATGGGCATGGTGTTCACGGGCCCGGTCAAGATCGAGTCGGCGGACGCCGGCAGCAAGACGGCGAAGATCACGGCCAACACCCGCGAGAAGGGCGGCCAGAGCAACGCCTCGGGCGACGTCACGATCTCGATGTCGGGTAGCCAGGTCAACATCAGCGCCGTCGCGAACGTCAGCGGCAAGGCCGCGTCGATGGGCGAGGGCACCGTGCAGGCGGTCCTCACACAGCTCGTCAAGGCGTTCGCCGGAAACCTCGCCAAGGCGTAGGACGCAGCACCGGCCGGCGCGCCCCTCCGCGTGCGCCGGCGCCGGGCCGCGGAAGCAGTGCTCGCACCGCACGCGCGCCAGCTTGCGCGGTTGCCATGGGATCCGGTGAACACGCCCGGGTACTGTGTCGGCATGGGCCGCGCCGGCGCGGTCGGCAGCGTGCCCGGATCAGACCTTCCCGAAGGGAGCAACGCCGATGAAGGACGTACTCGAAGACGTCGATCGCTGGATCGAGCGCGGCGACAAGGTCGCGCTCGCGACCGTCGTGGGCGTTCGCCGCTCCGCGCCGCGCCCGCCCGGCGCGAAGATGGCGATCAACGACAAGGGCGAGATCTCGGGCATGGTGTCCGGCGGCTGCGTCGAAGGCGCCGTCATCGAGCTCGCCGACGGCATCATCAAGGGCGACGATCCGCAGTTTCTGACCTTCGGCATCACCGACGACATGGCGTTCGACGTCGGCCTGCCGTGCGGCGGCGAGATCGACGTCTGGATCGAGCGGTACGAGCCGTGAGCATCCAGGCGCAGTACGCGAAGATCGCTCGCGACGGCGGTCGCGCGGCGCTCGTGACGGCCGTCAAGGGCGAGCACGCCGGCGAGCGGATGCTCGTCCACGTCGACGGCCAGACGGAGGGCACGCTCGGCGATCCCGAGCTCGACGCCGAGGCCAAGGGCCACGTCGAGGAGCTCATCTGGACCGAGCGCTCCGAGATGCGCGGCGACCTCTTCGTCGACATCTCCGCGCCGCCGCCGCGGCTGATCATCTTCGGCGCCGTCGAGTTCGCCGTCCACCTGTCGGCGTTCGCGAGGATCGCCGGCTGGCGGGCGTACGTCGTCGATCCGCGCGCGCGCTTCGCGACGCCCGAGCGCTTCCCCGACGCGCTCGACGTCGTCGCGGGCTGGCCCGACGCGGCCTTCGAGAAGCTCGGCGCGATCGATCCCGCGACGTACCTCACCGTGCTCACGCACGACCCCAAGCTCGACGACGCGGTGCTGCTGATGGCGCTGAAGTCCGACGCGGCCTACATCGGCGCGATGGGCTCCAAGCGGGCGCAGAAGGAGCGTCGCGAGCGCCTCATGGGCCACGGCATCACCGACGACGAGCTCGCGCGGATCAGCGCGCCGGTCGGCCTCGACCTCGGCGCCACCGGCGCGCAGGAGACGGCGCTGTCGATCATGGCCGAGTGCGTCGCCGTGCGCTACGGCCGCGACGGCGGTCGCCTGTGCCAGAAGGGCGCCGCCCGCAAGCGCATCCACGCGGAGGCCGCGTCCTGACGAGCTGACGGCCGGCGTCCGGGTCGCGATCCGGACGCCGCGCCGGCGTCAGTCGTCGTCGGCGAGCCCGCTTCCGGAACGGCTGCGGCGCAATGGCGGCGTCGGCGAGGCGGGGGAGGCGGAGTCGAGGACCATGGGCGTGATCGTCGTCGCGCCTCCGAGGCCCGACAAGACGAGATGATCCGCAGGGACATCCGGGATGTCCCGGAGGCGAGCGCGGAGACGCGTCACGGCGAGACGTGCGTCGTGCAGCTCTCGGACGTCCACATGAGCCGCGCTGCACGAGATCCTGCACGGCCCCGACGGCCTGCTCCGGGTATCCGGAGCAGGCGGGACCTACCGATCCTCTACTTGAAGACCTTCTCCATGACGCCGGTGCTCTCGAGCACGGCCTGCCCCTGGGCGAGCAGCGCCTGGGCCTGCTCGAGCATCGCCTGGCGCTCGTCCGGCTCGGCCGTGGCGTAGCGGAACCCGGCGGCTGCGATCCCGAGCGGTACGACCCGCCAGAGGATGTTGCGCCGAGATCCGACGAGACCGAGCAACTGCTGATTCGTTGCAGCCAGCGACATCATCGCCGGCGCCAGCTGCGCGTTGATCTTCCTGTTCCGCATTCGCTTGCCTTTCCACGCTGGTGTGCGGGGCCCGGCCCCCAATGCCCGCAGGGGCAGGCCGACCGCTGCACTGATTCCGCCGCCGGCCACGAACCCCGCCGCCAACGCGGCGCGGTTGCGTCCAGCTTCCCGCGCCGAGACCATACTGCGGTTCTCCGGCGCGCGTTGCAGGTCCTGGGCCGGGCTTCCGTCCGCGCCGGGCGGCGTGGCGGATGTCGTGTCCGGCGCATGCTGCTCGGGCCGACGGTCGTCAGCCGCTCCCTGCACCCGATCATCCTCGAGGCCGCTCATGCGCGACCCCCTCTTACGTGCGCGCGCGTAACCGACGCGCGGGAACGGCAATCGGTCCTAACGGACAACCCACCTCACCACCCGTGCGCCCACGAAGCCCGCCGCGAGCATCACGGGGACCTTCAGCGCTGGGTCAAGGGCCTCGAACCGCGCCTGAAGCTCGCCGACCATCTCGCCGACGTCGAGCTGCTTCGGGTCGATCGAACCGAGTTGCTCCATGATGTCCATCGGGTCCAACGAGCCGATCTGGCCGACGAGGCCACCGACACGCTCTCCGATTTCGGCCACGGGCACGCCATACGAATTGAGCTTCTCGATTGCCTGCTCAATGGGATCCTGCGTCACTGATCGGCCTGAAGACACGCGGGCTCCACCCTCCCTTTCCCGGTCTGGACACAGCTGCAAATCCGACGTGCTCGTTGGTACCACGGGTACGAGCGCGGGCACAAGGTGATCTGTGCACCTAGCCGGGAACATGGGGCTCCACGGCCCTCTTCGGCCAGCTATGGACCACAAGGTGATCGAAACATCTAGTGCCAGGCGAGTACGAGTGGTACGACTCCCCCCTGCTGTACGAAGGTGTTGTCCTTGACGTCTTACAACGGGGGCTTGACGAAGCACATGTGCCTGGCGATTCCCGGTCAGATCCTTGAGGTGGTCGACGAGACGAACCGTCTCGCGAAGGTCGACGTGGCCGGCGTTCAGCGGAACGTCAACATCGGCCTGCTCGACGAGGACGGAACAGGCGTCGGCCCCGGCGACTGGGTGCTCATCCACGTCGGCTTCGCGATGTCGAAGATCGACGAGGGCGAGGCACGCGAAACGCGTCGCATGCTCGAGAGCATGGGCGAGGACTACGAGCAGGAGCTCGAGGACCTCAAGACGAGCATCATCGAATGAGCCACCTGATCGCCAACGCGGCTGCGGCGTTCGCACCTTCCGCCCCTGTCTGTGATCACACGACGGGCTGCATCACCTGCGGCGACGTCGCCATCCCGATGAGCGTCATGCGCCTCGACGACGAGCGGGGGCTCGCGCTCTGCGCCGACGACGACGGCAACTCCGAAACCGTAGAAACCGATTTAGTCGCCCCGGTGGCGCCGGGGGACAGACTCCTCGTACACGCCGGCACCGCGATCGCACGGCTCACTGAGGAGGGCCCCGCATGAAGCACGTCGACGAATTCCGCGACCCGGCACTGGGACAGGCGCTGGCCGGCGAGATCCTTGGCCTCGTCGAACCCGGTCGCCACTACAAGTTCATGGAAGTCTGCGGTGGGCACACGCACTCGATCTACAAGTTCGGCATCGACGACCTGCTGCCGTCGAACGTCGAGCTCGTGCACGGGCCCGGCTGCCCCGTCTGCGTGATCCCGATGGGCCGCGTCGACGACGCGATCGCCCTCGCGCACGAGGACAACGTCATCTTCACGTGCTTCGGCGACATGCTGCGCGTCCCGGGATCCGACGGCTCGCTGCTGGACGCCAAGGCCGAGGGCGCCGACATCCGGATGGTCTACTCGCCGCTGGACGCGCTGCGGATCGCCAAGGCGAACCCCGACCGCGACGTCATCTTCATGGCGATCGGCTTCGAGACGACGGCCCCGTCGACGGCCCTGACGCTCAAGCGCGCGAAGGCCGAGGGCGTGCCGAACTTCTTCTGCATGTGCAACCACGTGACGATCGTGCCGCCGCTGCGCGCGCTGCTCGACTCGCCGGACCTGCGCCTCGACGGCTTCATCGGCCCGGGCCACGTCTCGACCGTCGTCGGCGTGCGGCCGTTCGAGTTCATCCCCGCCGAGTACGGCAAGCCGATCTCCGTCGCCGGCTTCGAGCCGCTCGACGTGCTGCACGCGATCCACATG
>JAWVGK010000092.1:0-13779 GCA_033855155.1 Solirubrobacteraceae bacterium
AGACGGCACGCCCGAGGCGCTCATCGCCAACGCCCTGCGCGCCGCGCGCCGATGACCACCGCTCCCCGGATCCAGACCCCCGAGCGCCTGGAGGAGGAGGACGAGCTCGACCGCTCGCTGCGCCCGAAGCGGCTGCAGGACTTCGTCGGCCAGCCATCGCTGAAGGAGCAGCTCGCGATCTCCATCGAGGCCGCGATCGCCCGCGGCGAGGCGCTCGACCACGTCCTGCTCGCCGGGCCGCCCGGCCTCGGCAAGACGACGCTCGCGCAGATCGTCGCGGCCGAGCTCGACGTCCCGTTCGTCCAGACGGCCGGTCCGGCGCTCGAGCGCAAGGCCGACATCGCCGCCTTCCTCACCGCGCTGGAGCCGCGCAGCGTGTTCTTCGTCGACGAGATCCATCGCCTCCAGCGCGCGCTGGAGGAGACGTTCTATCCGGCGATGGAGGATCGCCAGCTGCCGATCACGGTCGGCGTCGGCGCGGGGGCGCGGGTCGTGACGCTCGACCTGCCGCCGTTCACGCTGATCGGCGCGACGACGCGCACGGGCCTGCTGACCGCGCCGCTGCGCGACCGCTTCGGCCTCCAGCACCGTCTCGAGCACTACGCGATCGACGACCTCGCGACGATCGTCACGCGCTCCGCCCAGATCCTCGACGTCGCGCTCGAGCCCGCAGGCGCGCTTGCGATCGCCGGGCGCAGCCGCGGGACGCCGCGCGTCGCCAACCGCCTGCTCAAGCGCGTGCGCGACTACGCCGAGGTGCGCTGCGGCGGGATCGTCACCGCCGGCGCCGCCGACGCCGCGCTCGCGCTGCTGGAGATCGACGACCTCGGCCTCGATCGCCTCGACCGCGAGCTGCTGCGCGCGCTCTGCGAGAAGTTCGAGGGCGGTCCCGTCGGGTTGTCGACGCTCGCGGTGACGGTGGGGGAGGAGCAGGACACGATCGAGGACGTGTACGAGCCCTACCTGCTGCAATGCGGTCTGCTCAAGCGCACGCCGCGCGGACGGGCGGCGACCCGGCGCGCGTTCGAGCACATCGGTCTCGAGCCGCCGGCCGGGGCTGTCGAGAGCCTGTTCTAGATCCGGCACACGAAGTGGAGGTGGTCGCCTTGCGACCGAAGGGGATTATGCTCACCGGCGGCGCGTTCGCCAGCGCGCTGGCCGTCGCGGCCGCGCCTGCGGACGGCGCGAGTCGCCCGACGCACCTCGACGCGCGGGCTGCGGCGACCGCGAAGCCTCCGAGCGGCTTCGTGCTCGGCGGCATCACGCCGTCGGGCTGGCCGGTGGTCGTCGCGCGCAACAAGGCCGCGACCCGTGTCGACCAGGTCGTCATCGGTCTCGACATGACGTGCACGTCGGGCGACACCTTCGGGACGAGCGACGGCTTTCAGAAGCTCAAGCTCAGCAGGAAGGGGCGCTTCAGCACGACCTTCGGACCCGCGCGCATCGACGCTGGCGGCGTTCCGGCCGATGTCGAGAGCAAGGTCATCGGGCGGTTCGACAAGGGGCGCGCATCGATGCACGGCATCTGGAGCCTGAAGATCACGCTCTACGACGCCGCCGGCACGACGGTCGCGGACACATGCGAGTCGGGGCTCGTGCGCTGGACCGCGGTCCAGTAGCGGTCGCGCCGCCGTCACCGGGAACATCCATCCGCGGTGTCTCTCCTGCCGGTCGCGGCGTCCGAGTTATCGTCAATTATCTGGTAGATTGCCGCGATCACAAGTGAATGGGGGCAGCATCGTGCGCTGGCGTAAAGGCACCATCGGTGTGCTGTTGGGGGCGGTCAGCCTGGTTGTCTGGTCAGCGGGCGGGCTTTCCGGCGAGACGGCGAGCAGCGCGGCCGCCAAGGCGAAGCCCAGGCCACCGATCGTGGCTCCGAGCGGCTTCTGCCGCAACCACATCGTCACGACGTCGTTCGCGATCGCAAACTGGAAGAGATTCCGCGTGTACGAGACATCGGGCGAGGCACGCGGCCTGCACTTCTTCAAGGCCTTCATCGACAGCAGCGCGTTCTACTGCGCGGACGGGCGCGTGCAGGTCGCCTATGACTTCTCGTACGACCTGACCAATATCTACGGCACCCCGATCCTGGGACAGATCCGGGTCAAGCGCGCGGATGGAACCAGCCGCGCTTCGCCGATCTTCGAGCTCAAGCCGCGATCGGTGACGCTGTGCTGCCGGGAGGCACGCTCCCTGCCGGTGTTCAACTTCCCCAAGCCGGTGAGTCGCGTGACGAGCATCACCGTGCTACCGCTCTTCAACGCGCACCCCACCGCCTACTCGATCGGAGATACGAAGGGCGGGCTGTCCGCGACGTACAAGTAGCCGCCCGCCCTCCTGGTCGAGCGTCGTCCGCGTGTCCGACGTGCGCTCCGAGGTGGTCGCCGGAACCCCCTCGGGTCGGGACGCAGACGCGCTTCTCTAGGCTTATCGCCGCAATGGCCCATCTGTTCATCTGTCCGAGCTGCGGTACCCGCAGCACCGAGTCCGACCGCACCGCCGGCTTCTCACGCCAGGCGAAGGGATGCTCGAAGTGCGGCTTCGGCTTCCTCTTCGAGCTTCTCGACGACTACTACCCCGCGCCCAACGCCGCCTTCTTCGTCTGCGACCAGGAGGGCCGCGTCATCGGCTGCGGGCGCGGCTCCTTCGAGCTCACCGGCCTCAACGACGAGCGCGTCATCGGCCGCAAGGCCAACGAGGTGCTCGGCCTGAACTTCTCCGACGGCAGCGACCACGTCGCCACCGTTCTCGAATGGGGCGTGCGCGCGCTCGGCAAACCCGTCCAGGTCAACGCCGAGGGCGACCTGCCGGCGACGGCCACGGCAGACCTCTTTCCGGCGTACGACGATGACGGAGGGCTGCTCCTCGTCCTCACGCCCGGTAAGTAACCTGCCTCCTAGGCAACCGTGAGCGATCGTCAGCGCAATCTCTTCGTCCTGCTGCTCGTCGCCGGGCTGCTGATCGCATCCGCGGTCGTCATCGCGACGAAACCGACGAAGCGCGGACTCGACCTGCAGGGCGGCGTCGAGCTCGTCTACCAGGTCAAGCCGCGGGCCGGCCAGCCGCCACCGACGAACGAGTCGATCCAGCGCGCGATCGACGTCATGCGCGAGCGCGTCGACAACCTCGGCGTCGCCGAGCCGGAGATCCAGCGCTCCGGCGAGTTCCAGATCGACGTCGCGCTGCCCGCCGTCTCCAACCTCCAGGCGGCGATCAAGCAGGTCGGCACCGTCGCGCAGCTTGCCTTCTACGACTGGGAGGTCAACGTCATCGGGCCCAACGGCAAGCCCGATCCGACGAACCCGGCGGTTACCGGCGGACGGTATGCGGCGAGCGCCAGCTCCCCCCCCGCGCTGTCGTTGTACGACGCGGTCGTGCGAGCTGCCAAGCGCCCCGCCAAGATCGAGCCCAACAACTCGCGCGACGGCAACCTGTACTACGCCGTCGACAGCAAGCACAAGAAGGTCTTCGGGCTCGGCGAGGAGTCGCGCAAGGACGCGCTGGCGAACGTCAGGCCGGCGTCGTTGCGCGCGCGGGCCGACGTCCTCGTGGTCAAGCCCGACACGGTCATCGTGCGCGCGCAGAAGCCCGACGGCGCCAGCGCCAAGCCGAACACGTGGTATGTGCTCAAGGACGACGTCGCGCTCCAGGGCAAGGAGCTCAAGGACCCCAAGCAGAGCTTCAACAGCGGCAGCCGGGGCTCGGGCGAGCCGATCGTCACGTTCAATTTCACCGACAAGGGCCGCAAGATCTGGCAGGCGGTCACGAAGCGGATCGCCCAGCGCGGTGCCACCAGCTTCGGTGTCCTGCCGGGCACGAACATCGACGACGTCGTCCAGCACTTCGCGATCGTGCTCGACGACGAGCTCGTCTCGTCACCCTCGATCAACTTCAACGACAACCCCGAGGGGATCGACGGGCGGACCGGCTCGCAGATCGAGGGCGGCTTCACGATCAAGTCCGCCCAGGAGCTCGCGAACGTCCTGAAGACCGGCGCGCTCCCGGTCCAGCTCGAGCTCATCTCCAGCTCCCAGGTCTCCGCAACGCTCGGCCAGCAGGCGCTCAACCAGGGCCTCACCGCGGGCATCGCGGGGTTCATCATCGTCGCGCTGTTCCTGCTCGTCTTCTATCGCGTGCTCGGCGTCATCGCGGTCGTCGCGCTCGGCATCTACGGCGTGTACTTCTTCGCGCTCATCAAGGCGATCCCCGTCGTCCTGACGCTCCCGGGCATCGCGGGGCTGATCCTCACGCTGGGGGTGGCCGCCGACGCGAACATCGTCATCTTCGAGCGCGTCAAGGAGGAGATCCGCGGCGGCAGATCGGTCATGGCCGGCATCGCCGCGGGCTACAAGAAGGGCCTGACGGCGATCATCGACGCGAACGTCGTCACGATCATGGTCGCGTTCATCCTGTTCGTCCTGGCGACGGCGGGGGTCAAGGGCTTCGCGCTCACGCTCGGGCTCGGCGTCATCGTCTCGCTGTTCACGGCGGTGCTCGCCACGCAGGCGATCCTCGGCACGATGAGCAAGTCGCGGCTGATCTCCAGCCCGTCGGCGCTCGGCGCCGGCGGCGAGAAGGGCACGCGCCTGCGCCTGGACTACATGGGCTACTCGAAGTGGTTCTTCAGCGCGTCGGGGATCATCCTGCTCGTCTGCGCGCTCGCGCTCGGCTCCAAGGGCATCAACTTCGGCATCGACTTCAAGTCGGGCACGCGGATCAACGTCGCGCTGGCGCAGAAGGCCGACGAGGGTCAGATCCGTCAGGTGCTCCAGCAAAACGGCCAGTCCGGCGCGGAGATCCAGCGCATCGGACTCAAGGACAAGGACAAGGGCAAGGTCGCCAGCCGCTTCCAGATCTCGACGGGCAACCTCGGCCCCGACCAGGTCACGAAGACCACCGCCGCGATCGAGAAGCGGTTCCCGTTCGCCGACTCGCCGGACTCGACCTCGATCGGCCCGACCTTCGGCCAGACCGTCGCGAAGTCGGCGATCATCGCGATCATCGCGTCGCTGCTGGTGATCAGCGCCTACATCGCGCTGCGCTTCGAGCCGAAGTACGCCGTCCCGGTGCTGATCGCGCTGATGCACGACATCCTCATCACGGCGGGCGTCTACGCCCTGCTCGGCCTGGAGGTGAACACGGCGACGGTCGCGGCGTTGCTGACGATCCTCGGATTCTCGCTGTACGACACGATCATCGTGTTCGACCGCATCCGCGAGAACGTGCCGCGCATGCCGCGCGCCGCGTTCTCGCAGATCGTCAACCGCTCGATGTCCGAGGTCATCGTGCGCTCGCTGGCGACGAGCTTCTGCTCGGGCCTGCCGGTGCTCGCGCTGCTGCTGTTCGGCGGCGAGACGCTGAAGGCGTTCGCCTTCGCGCTGCTCGTCGGCACGATCTCCGGCACGTACTCGTCGGTCTTCATCGCCGGCCCGGTGCTGACGGCGTGGAAGGAGCGCGAGCCGGTCTACCGCCGCCGCCAGATCGCGATCGCGGCCGAGAACGGCGGCGTCGTGCCGGCGTTCGCGACCGCTGGCGCCGCCGTCGACGTCGCGCCGAAGCAGCGCGCGCGCCGCAGCGACCGCCTGACCTCGCCCGAGGATCCCGAACGGGGGGTCTCGCGCGAGGAGTTCGACGATCTCGTCCGCGACCTGCACGTCGATCCGCCGCCGCGCGGGCGCGCGACGGTCGCCGAGCCGAAGGCCGCGCCGAGGGCGACGAAGCCCAAGCCCGACCCCGCCGCCGACGCGCTGCCCGAGGACGTCGTCATGCGCGACCGCCCCGACGGGGGCGCCGCCGCCAAGCCCAAGCGCTCGGCAGCCGCCAAGCGCCGATCCAAGCACGGAAGGCCACGCTGATGGGCGCGCTCGCCTGGACCATGATGGGCCTCGCCCTCTGGCACTTCACGATCTTCATCCCCGATCGCTTCTGGGCGGGGATCGTCGGAGCGTTCCTCGGGTCGGTCTTCGGCGCGATCATCTTCGGCCTGATCGTCAACGGCTTCTCCGTGCCCGGTCAGGACGCGACGAACCTCGGCACCGTTCTCGAGGCCGTCCCCGGCTCGCTGATCGGCGTCGCGCTCGTCTACGTCATCGGCGATCGCGCCGAGCGCAGGCTCGAGACCGGCCTCGCTGGCCTCCCGGCCGCCGAGTAGCGCGCCGCTGCACCGCCGCGCGGCGCGCCCGGGCGCCCGCGCCCACCCGCGCGGCCGGCGCGGCCGGCCCGCCCGTCAGTTGAGCGCGATCGGCTGCTGGCGCGGGCGCGCCGGCCGCTGCGCGAACGAGACGTGCTCGCGCAGCAGCAGCGACACGGCCGGGTCCCGGCGCATCCGCTCGAGGCAGCGCTGGCGCGTCGGCCCGATGCTCCCGATCGGCATGCCGAGCCGCTCGCTGACCTGGCGCTGGCTCAGCGCCGGCTCCATCGACAGCGCCGACACGAACGCGCGCTGGCGCGCCGGCATCTTCGCCGCGGCAGACCTGACGGCCTCACGGCGCTCCTGCTGCAGCAGGCCCTCGTCGTGGTCAGGCTGCGGGGAGTCGTCCGCGACGATCTGCGCCGTCGGGACCTCGCGCGCGCCCGCGGCGAGGATCGCGATGCTCGCCCGACGAGCGGTAGTCGCGATCCAGCCGGGGATGCTCAGCGGATCGCGCAGGCTGGCGATGTGGCGCACGAGCGCGAGGTAGGTCCGCTGGACGACCTCGTCCTGATCGAAGGACCCGAGCCGGTGGCGCCGCGCGATCGCGCGGATCATCGGCGTGAACTCCGCGACCAGGCGCTCCCACGCGCGCTCGTCGTCGCCGATCGCCGCCTCGACGAGCGCTCGCATCTCGCGCGCGGCGATCATGACGCCCTCCTCGTGCCCGTCGCGACGACGTCGCGACTCGCTGCCGCCGGGCGCACGAAGCGCACCCGGTCGGCCTTGTCCCTGCGGCCGGTTCGGTGTGTCATCAGGTCCCTCCGATCAACGGTTTGCATCAGGGCACTGACGCTACGGCGGGCAGCGCCAGCCGCCATCGGGAGGACGTCCTATCTTGCGGACCTACACCTCCCTATCTTGCGCGGCCGGCGCAGCGGGCGGTGCGGAGCGTGGCTTGCGACGGTGCGGGCGATGGAAGGTCACGAACTCGCCGCCGCTGAAGCCGCGGAACTCGACGCTGCCGGTCGGCGGCGCCACGTACGTCGCCGGCATGTCGGACGCCGCGAAGTGTGCGACGGGAACGCCGTCGACGTGGACGTCGACGCGGTCGAGGGCGTGCATCGCCAGTGTGTACCTGCCGCGCGCGTAGGTCGCGGTCACGCGCGGCTTGTGGTCGTCGACGAGGATCCCGCTCGCGAACGCGCGCAGCCCCTCGTTGTCGTTGAGGACGTCGTCGCGCGTCAGGCGGTACAGATGCTCGTCGGGCACGACGACGCCCATGTCCTCGACCGCGACGCCGACGCGCGAGCGCGAACGGGTGCTGCGCAGGACCGCGACCTCGAACGACGCCTCGCGAGGCAGCGGCGCCAGCTGCCGGCGCAGGTCGCGATCGCGGCAGACCTTGGCGAGCGACTCGTCGGACCAGACGATCCCGCCGCCGCCGCCGGTCTGGGCGTGCGTGCCGACGATGCTCGCCAGCCGGTTGTCCTGCATCCCGGCGGCGAACATCTCGCTGGCGCTGTAGCAGCCGGCGTCCACGATCACGACGACCGGTCCCTGGTAGACCTGCTCGGTGGCCACGAGCGCGTGCCTGTCCTTGACCCGCGGCATCTCCGGGAAGACGACGAACGGCGCGCCGGTCGCCTCCGCCTCGCGAACGGGGAGGTCGAGGAAGCCGTCGCCGAGGATCGGGCGCGCGAGCGCGGTCGCGACCGGCGCGTTGAGCAGCTGCATGCCCTGGCGTGAAACCGGGCGCGAGGAGAACAGCTGCAGCAGGCCCTCGGCCGCGAAGACGTTGCCGCCGGGGTTTGCGCGGATGTCGATGATCAGCCCGTCGACGGGCGCGCGGCGCAGGATGTTCTCGATCCGCGCGAGGAACGCGGCGACCCGCGCCGGACGGACCTCGAACGTGAAGATCCGCAGGTAGCCGTGCTCGGGCGCGTCGGCGGTCGCGGGGTACGTGCGGTACTTCGCGACGCCGCCCTCGATCGTCGTCCAGGGGTCGCTGGGCTTGGCCGACTCCGACTCCGACTGCGACTCCGACGCCGACTCCGGCTGCGTCGCGACGGGCGCGGGCGCCGCGGAGTAGAGCTTCTCCTTGATCGTGCGGATCCACTCGCCCTCGAGGTCATGGCTGATGCCGGGCGCGTACTGCCGCGCCGGCGACGCGCTCGCGGGCTGCTGCGCGGCGAGCCACTCGAAGCGCCGCTCGTGCGGCTGCCCGTCGACGGTGAAGCGCACGTCGACCCATTCCTCGCGCGGTCCGAGGCCGAGACCCAGCCAGCGGAACGTCAGCCGCGCGAGGCCGCGCGCCTGGCGCGCGCCCGGCGTCGAGCCGGCGCTGTCATCGCCGTTGCGCGCGATCGCCTGCTTGATCGGGACGCCGTTGACGTGCGTCACCTCGACCGGGGGCCCACCGTCGCGCGGCACGCGAAACACGTCGTCGGCGACGACGCCCTCGGCGGCGATCCTCGTGACGACGTACCTGCCGCCGCCAGACTCGACGAGAAACGGCAGGAACACGAGCGTGCGGCGGTAGGGCGCCGGCAGGTAGTAGTTGGTGTGGCAGTCGCGCAGGCCGCTGAAGATCGCGGCGAGACGCTCGTGGAACTGCTCCTCGTTGAGCCGCGGCGGGTTCGAGCCGAGCTCGGCCTTGAGGTTGCGCAGCGCCTGCAGCGGGTCGCTCGCGTACAGGGCGCGCTTCGCCATGAGATGGACGTACACGCCCGACAGCAGGAACTGGGCGCGATCGACGATCTGCGTCATCTCGGCGACGGTCAGGCGCTTGTTGCTGCCGATCCCGTCGAGCGTCAGGCGTCCGTCGTCGTAGATCTCGCGCAGCCGCTTGACCTCGGCACGCAGCGGCCTGCTGTCGTTCTCGTCGTCGAGCCGCAGCTGCAGCTCGTCGACGATGCGGGTCGATTGCCGCGCGAGCTCGTCGGGGTCGGTGGCGGCCAACGTGGTCATGATCATGCATACAGGACCGCCGGGCGCGGAGAAAAATACGACGTGTTCGACGCGCGAGCCGATCGCCGGCGCGTCTGGGGGGCGTGGGGGAGGGGGTAGGCTGGCGCCATGGGACATCGGGTTTCCAGCCCGATCTTCGTCGGACGCGGTACGGAGGCGCAGGCCCTGGGGTCGGCCTTCGCGGCCGCCGGCGAGGGGCGGCCGTCGATGACCGTCGTGGCCGGAGACGCCGGCGTCGGCAAGACGCGACTGGTGCGCGAGGTCGAGGCGCAGGTGCACGCGCGCGCGGGCCTCGTGCTGCGTGGGGAGTGCCTCGCGCTGTCGGGCGAGTTTCCCTACGCCCCGATCGTGGCGGCGCTGCGCGACGCCGGTCGCGGCGTCATGTCGGCGCAGCTCGGGCGGCTCGCTCAGGACACCCGCAGCGAGATCGGGCGGCTCGTTCCGGAGATCGCGGCGGAGCTCGCCGGCGAGGGCGCGCAGCTCAACCAGGGATGGCTGTTCGAGCGGCTGCTGGCGCTGCTGCGCCACCTCGGCGACGAGGCACCGGTGCTGTTCGTCGTCGAGGACGGCCACTGGGCGGACGCGTCGACGCTGGACTTCCTGAGCTTCCTGTCGCGCAACCTGTCCGACGAGCGCGTCGCGGCGATCCTGACCTACCGCCCCGACGAGCTCGAGACGCGCCATCCGCTGCGCGTGCTGCTCGGCGAGCTGCTGCGCAGCGAGAAGGTCATGAGCCTCACGCTCGAGCCGCTCGGCACGGCCGAGATCCAGGACCTGATCGAGCACATCGCAGAGGCGCCGGCCCCGGTCGCGCTGATCGAGGAGATCTTCACGCGCTCGCAGGGCAACCCGTTCTTCGCCGAGGAGCTGCTGGCGGCGAGCACCGACGGCGACGGCAGCCGGCTGCCCGCGAGCCTGCGCGACGCGCTGCTCGTGCGCTGCCACGGGCTGTCGGCCGACGCCGCGATGCTCGTCCGCACGCTGGCGGTGCTGGGCCGCCCGGCCGACGACGCGCAGCTCGGAGCGTTCGCCGGCATCGAGGAGCCGTGGCTGTCGATCGCGCTGCGATCGGCGCTCGAGGCGCACGTCATCTCCCACCGCCCCCACGACGACAGCTTCGAGTTTCGCCACGCGCTGCTGCGCGAGGCGCTGTGCGGCGACTTGCTGCCGGGCGAGCGCAGCGCCCTGCACCGCGCGATCGCGGAGGGCCTCGTCGACGCCGGCGAGGGCGCGCCGGCGGAGCTCGCGCTGCACTGGGACCTCGCCGGCGAGCCCGCGTCGGCGCTCGAGCCGTCAATCCGCGCGGGCCTCGACGCCGAGCGCGTCTACGCCTCGGCGGAGGCGCGGCAGCACTTCGAGCGCGCGCTGCGCCTGTGGAGCCTGTGCGATCCGGCTCCCGAGGGGCTGGCGCTCGATCGCGTCGAGCTGCTGCGCCACACCGCCCAGGTGGCGCGCCTGATGGGCGACTGGGACGCCGCGATCGCCCGCTGTCGCGAGGCGATCGAGCTCGTCGACGCCGACGCCGAGCCGCTGCGCGCGGCGCTGCTGCACGAGCGCGCGGGCGAGTACATGCTGTGGCAGGACGAGGCCGCGCTGGAGTGGTACTCGACGGCGCTGGAGCTGCTGCCGGCGGACTGCGGCTGCGAGCGGGCGCGGATCCTCGGCGCGAAGGCGCTGGCGCTGCACTTCCTGCATCGCTGGGAGGAGTCACGCGACCACAGCCGCGCGGCGCTGGACGAGGCGCGCGCGGCCGGCGCCAGCACCGAGGAGGCCTACGCCGCGAACGTGCTCGGCCTCGCGCTGGCGTTCCTCGGCGATCACGCGGAGGGCGAGCGTCACGTCCGCGACGCCATGCGCATCGCCGAGCAGTGCGGGACGCCGGAGGACACCGCGCGCACCTACGCCCACCTGGCGGAGGTGCTGCGCATCCGCGGCAACGTCGGCGGCGCCCTGGAGATCATGCTCGAAGGCGAGGATCTCGCCGCCCGCAGGGGCATGGAGAACTCGTTCGGCCGCGCGATGAGCTTCAACGCCGCCGAGGACCTCGTCCGCCTCGGGCGCTGGGACGAGGCCGCGGCGCGCCTGGCGCTCGTCGACCAGGACCAGCTGTCGGTCCTGGCGCAGCTGCTGCGCGCCTCGGTCTGCGGCCGCCTCGCGGTCGGCCGCGGTCGGCTCGTCGAGGCGCGCGCCGAGCTGCAGCGGGCGCTGGAGCTGTGCGACGAGCAGACGCCGGTCGAGTTCCTCGTCGCCCCGTTCGCCGGGCTCGCCGAGCTCGCGCTGTGCGAGGACCGGCCCGACGACGCCCGCGCCGCGGTCGCCGACGCCCTCGGGCGGATCGCCGACCGCGAGGAGCCGCTGTACGTCCCTGTGCTGTTCTGGCTCGGCGTGCGGGCGGAGGTCGAGGCCGCGCTCGCGGCGGGCCCGAGATGCGACGAGCGCGCCGCCGGCGCGGCGGCCGCGGCGGACCTATGCGAGCGCCTCGAGCGGCTCGCCGCGCGCTACACGTCGACGGACGCGCCCCCGGAGGCGATCGCGTACCTCGCGCTGAGCCGCGCCGAGCTCACGCGCCTGGGGGACTGCGCGCCGGAGCGCTGGACGACCGCTGCGCGGGCGTGGCGGGCGCTCGAGCATCCGCTGCTGGAGGCCTACGCGGGCTGGCGGGAGGCGGAGGCCGCACTCGGCAGCGGGCGTGCGCGCGCCGACGTGGCCGCGCGGCTGCGCGCGGTATGCGAGCTGGCCTGCCGCCTCGGTGCCCAGCCGCTCGTGCGCAGGATCGAGAGCCTCGCCAAGGCAGCGCGGATCGACATCTCGCCCGAGGCGCCCGCCTCCGCGTCCGAGGCGCGCAGCTCGCCGGCGGAGTTCGGCCTGACGCCGCGCGAGCTCGACGTCTTCGAGCTGCTGGCGCAGGGATGCACGAACCGTCAGATCTCCGAGCGGCTGTTCATCTCCGAGAAGACGACGAGCATCCACGTGTCGCGCATCCTCTCGAAGGTCGGCGCCGACAACCGCGTGCGCGCCGCCGCGATCGCCCACGGCGTGGGGATGTTCGACACCCGCATGGCCGCGGATTAGACTCGCCCGACCGGAGGGGTCCGTCCCGGCCGACAACGGCCAAAGGGGAACGACGACATGGCGAACGACACGTACATCATCCTGTGCACCTTCGAGCAGGGCGACGTCACGACGCTCGGCGCGGGCGGCCAGGAGCTCGAGGACAAGGCCGCGGCGCTGAACGAGACGCTCGAGAGCAAGGTCGGTGTCCAGCACATCTACCTGACGCACGGCGGCGCCCATCAGGCGGTCCTGATCGTCACGGCGCCGAGCGAGGAGCTCGCTCGCGGGGTGCTCGGGATCTTCGAGGGCATCGGCGAGCCGGAGGCGACGGTCCTGACCGTGGACTCCGCCGTGCCGGACAACGTCGTCCAGGCGTTCCTGGGGCACACCAACATCTGACGCACACCCTCGGTCGAGGCGGTCCGGCGCCGGGGCGCGCGGCGCCGGCCACCGTCTCAGCCGTTCCGTCGGCCCCGCCGCGTAGCTTGCATGCGTGCCGTCCGAGCCCGCGCGCCTGAGGATCGACCCCTGTGACGTCGACGCCGTGCTCGCCCTCGAGCGCGAGCTCGGCGTCGGCCACGTGCTCGCGCAGGTGCTCGTGCGGCGCGGGTTCGGCGATCCCGACGTCGCGCGGGCGTGGCTGGCGGCCGGCGAGCGCCACGAGCCGTCGCAGTTTCAGGGCATCGACGATGCCTGCGACCTCATCCTCATGCACGTCGAGGCGCGCGGTCGGATCACGATCCACGGCGACTACGACGTCGACGGCGTCAGCTCGACGGCGATCCTCGTCGGCGTGCTGCGCGAGCTCGGCGCCGACGTCGACTGGTTTCTGCCCAGCCGCACGGAGGACGGCTACGGCCTGTCGCAGGCGACGGTGCGGCGGCTCGCCGCCCGCGGCACGCGCCTGCTGATCACCGCCGACTGCGCGATCACGGCCGTCGACGAGGTCGCCGCCGCGCGCGCCGGCGGCGTCGACGTCGTCGTAACCGATCACCACAGCCCGCGCGCCGACGGCGTCGTGCCCGACGCGCCGATCGTGCACCCGGCCGTCTGCGGCTATCCGTGCGCCGACCTCTGCGCCGCCGGCGGCGCATACACGCTCAGCGCCGGGCTGCGCGCCGCGGCCGGCCGCGACCCCGCGCGCGCGGACGCCGACCTCGACCTCGTCGCGCTCGCGACGATCGCCGACTGCGTGCCGCTGCGCGGCGAGAACCGCCGCCTCGTGCGCGCGGGCCTGCGCGCACTCGCCACGACGACGCGCCCGGGGCTGCGCGCGCTGATGCGCGTCGCGCGCGTCGACCCCGCGCGCATCGACGCGAGCGCCGTCGGCTTTCGCCTCGCGCCGCGCATCAACGCCGCCGGTCGCCTGGAGCGTGCCGACGCCGGTCTCGAGCTGCTGCTGACGACCGACGAGGCGCGCGCGGGCCAGATCGCCGACGAGCTCGACCGCCTCAACGCCGAGCGCCGCCACGCCGAGACGCGGATCCTCTTCGACGCGGAGGCGCAGGTCGCCCAGCTCGGCGAGCGGGCGGCGTACGTGCTCTGCGGAGAGGGCTGGCACAAGGGCGTCATCGGGATCGTCGCCTCGCGCATCGCCGAGCGCCATCACCGCCCGACGGTCCTGA
>JAWVGK010000093.1:0-2969 GCA_033855155.1 Solirubrobacteraceae bacterium
GCGGGCATCCCGCCGTTCTCGGGCTTCTTCTCCAAGGACGAGATCCTGCTGCTGATCGGCGACCGCGGCGGCTGGTACTGGATCCTCTACGTCGCCGGCTACGTCGGCGCCTTCCTGACGGGGATCTACACGTTCCGGATGATCTTCCGCGCCTTCTGGGACGCGCCGGTGGCCGAGGCGCTCGAGCTCGAGCAGGGCCACCTGCACCACGCCGAGGTCCACACGAACCCCGCCAACGGCGAGGTCGAGGACACCGACGTCGGCTTCCCGGGCCCCGAGCACCACATCGCCGAGCGCGAGGCGTCGATGAAGGTCGCGATGGGGACGCTCGCGTTCCTGGCGATCTTCGGCGGCCTGCTACAGGTCCCGCAGGTCACGCACGTCGTCGACCACTTCCTCGAGCCGACGTTCCGCGACTCGGCCCTGTTCGAACGCGAGCCCAGCGGCGGCCTGATCGGCTTCGGCCTCGTGCTCGGGGCGCTCGTCGGGCTCGCCGGCATCGCCGTCGCGTACGTCATATGGGTCAGGAAGCCGGGCGTCTCGACGCAGCTGCGCCTGCGCCTGGCGCCCGTGCACCGGCTGCTCGTCGACAAGTGGTACTTCGACGAGTTCATCGCGCTGCTGGTCGTGCGCCCGGCACAGTGGTTCGGCGCGTTCGCGCAGCAGACGTTCGAGCGCCTGTTCGTCAACGGGCTGCTCGTCGGCGGCGCGACCGGCCTCGTGCGCGTCGGATCGTCGGCCGTGCGCGCGGCACAGACCGGCTTCCTGCGCTACTACGCCGCGATGCTCGTCGTCGGCATGGTCGGCCTGACCTCCTACTTCCTCCTGCAGGCATGACCCTGCACCTCTCGATCGCGCTGTGGATCCCGCTCGCGTTCGGCGTGCTCGGTCTGCTGGCGCCGCCGCGCATGGCACCGAAGCTCGCGCTCGCGGGCACGCTGCTCGTGCTCGGCTACGCGATCGCGTACGTCGTCGACTTCGACAGCGCGCGAGCCGGCCTGCAGTACGTCACCGACGAGAGCTGGATCGGCGAGCTCGGCATCCACTACGAGCTCGGCCTCGACGGCCTGAACCTGTTCCTCGTCCTGCTGACGGGGATCCTGTGGTTCGCGTGCACGCTGTGGGCGTCGCACACGGCGTGGGAGAAGCCGCGCCTGTTCTACTTCCACCTCGCGCTGGCGCAGACGTCCGTGCTCGGCGCCCTGATGGCGCAGGACCTCGCGCTGTTCGTCGTCTTCTTCGACCTCATGCTCGTGCCGTTCTTCTTCTTGACCGGGATCTGGGGCGGGGCGCGGCGCGTGCAGGCGACGATGAAGCTCGTCATCTACACGCTCGTCGGCTCGCTGCTGATGCTGACCGCGGCCGTCGCGACCGGCGTGCTCGCGGCCGGCGACGCCGGCATCTCGTTCGCGTTCTCGGATCTGGCGCAGCACACGCTCGGCGCGTCGACGCAGAACTGGCTGTTCCTCGGCTTCGCGGCGGCGTTCCTCGTCAAGATGCCCGCGTTCCCGTTTCACGGCTGGGTCGCCGACGCCTACCGCGAGATGCCGCTGCCGGTGCTCGCGGTCTTCTCCGGCGTGCTGAGCAAGGTCGCCGCCTACGGCTTTTTGCGCGTCTGCCTGCCGCTGTTCCCGGACGCCAGCGCGCACTTCCAGACGCTCGTCCTGCTGCTCGCGCTGGCCTCGATCCTCTACGGCTCGGCGATGGCCTTCACGACGACGCACGCGCGGCTGATCCTCGCGTACTCGTCGATCGCGCAGCTCGGCTTCATCGTGCTCGGGGTCTTCGCGCTCAACAGCCAAGGTGCACAGGGCGCGATCCTGCAGGCGTTCAACCACGGCCTCGTCGTCGCGCCCGCGTTCTTCGTCGTGGCGCTGCTGGCCGCCCGCTCGGACGGCTCGGAGGACATCCGCGACATGGGCGGCCTCGCGACGCGCGCGCCGCTGCTCGCGGCGCTGTTTCTGATCGTGACGTTCGCGACGCTCGCGATGCCGGGCTCGTCGAACTTCGTCGGCGAGTTCCTCATCCTGCTCGGCGTCTTCAAGGCGAAGATCGTCTTCTCGATCATCGCGTTCTCCGGCGTCGTGATGGCGAGCGTCTACGCGCTGCGGATGTTCATCCGCGCGATGCACAACCGCGTCGGGCCGAAGGTCGTCTCGCGCGAGATGACCGTGCGCGACGGGCTGGTGCTCGTGCCGCTCGTCGCCGCGATCATCGCGTTCGCCCTGTATCCGCAGATCGCCCTGCACAAGGGCGAGGCGGCCGTCACGCGCTCGATCCAGCCGGCGCAGCAGGCGGCGAGCGCGGCCGAGCAGGCGAAGGTGGGGCCGTGAGCCTCGCGCTGACGATCGCGCAGGCGAAGATCCAAGGCCCATCCGTGGACTGGGCCGGCCTGTCGCCGCTGCTCGCGCTGCTCGGCGGCGCGACGCTCGTGCTGCTGCTGGGCCTCCTGCGCGCCCGTGCCGCGCGCGAGCTGCTCGTGCCGTTCCTCGCGTTCGCGAGCTTCGGCGCCGCGATCGGCCTGGGGATCTGGCAGCTCGGCGAGCGCTCGAACCTCATCGCCGGCGCCATGCGCCTCGACGAGCTCACGGTCGTCCTGACGTTCGTCTTCTGCACCGGCGGCATGGCGGCCGTCCTGCTGTCGTGGCGCAGCGTCGCGGTCCGCGAGGCGTCGCACGGCGAGTTCTACGCGCTGATGCTCACGTCGGCGGCGGGCATGTTCGTGCTGGTCGCCGCGCAGAACCTCGTCACGCTGTTCCTCGGGCTCGAGCTGCTGTCGATCCCGCTCTACGTGCTGTGCGCGACCGAGATGCGGCGGTCGTCGTCGCTCGAGTCGGGGCTGAAGTACCTCATCATCGGCTCGGTCGGCTCGGCGACGCTGCTCTACGGCCTGGCGTTCCTCTACGGCGCGACGGGCACGACGGACTTCGCCGGGATCGCCGCGGCCATCGGCCAGGACGACCTTGCGA
>JAWVGK010000094.1:0-10581 GCA_033855155.1 Solirubrobacteraceae bacterium
CCGGCGACGAGATGACGTGCGCCGGCCGCGGTAGAGCCGTGTCCGGCACCCGCCGAGCGAGGCAGCCGCACCGGCCGCGTTAGCCTGGAGCGCATGAGCGTCGCCGCCCAACCGCTGTTCGCCTTCGACGACTCCTACGTCCGCGAGCTCGAAGGCCTGTACCTGCCCTGGCAGGCCACGCCGGCGCCGGCGCCGCGGCTGCTGGCGCTCAACGAGGCGCTTGCCGCGCAGCTCGGCGTCGACGCCGATGCGCTGCGATCACCCGCCGGCGTCGACGTGCTCGTCGGCAACGCCACGCTCGACGGCACGTCGCCGGTGGCGCAGGCGTACTCGGGCCACCAGTTCGGCGGCTTCTCGCCGCGCCTGGGCGACGGCCGCGCGCTCCTGCTCGGCGAGGTGCTCGACGTCGACGGGCGCCGTCGCGACCTACACCTGAAGGGCTCGGGCCGCACGCCGTACGCGCGCGGCGGCGACGGCAAGGCTGCCGTCGGGCCGATGCTGCGCGAGTACGCGATCGGCGAGGCGATGCACGCCCTCGGGATCCCCACCACCCGCGCGCTCGCCGTCGTCGCGACCGGTGAGGACGTCGTGCGCGAGACGCTGCTGCCCGGCGCGGTGCTCGTCCGCGTCGCGGCGAGCCACATCCGCGTCGGCACGTTCCAGTACGCGGCGGCGCGGGGCGACGCGGCGCTCGTGCGGCGCCTCGCCGACTACGCGATCGCGCGACACCACCCCGGCGCGCTCGACGCGCAGAACCCGTACCTCGCGTTCTTCGAGGCCGTCGCCGAGGCCCAGGCATCGCTGATCGCGCACTGGATGCTCGTCGGCTTCGTCCACGGCGTCATGAACACCGACAACATGACGATCTCCGGCGAGACGATCGACTACGGACCGTGCGCGTTCATGGACGCCTTCGACCCGGCGACGGTGTTCAGCTCGATCGACGACGCCGGCCGCTACGCCTACGGCAACCAGCCGCCGATCGCGCAGTGGAACCTCGCGCGGCTGGCCGAGACGCTGCTGGCGCTGCTCGATCCCGACGTCGACGCGGCACGCGCGGCGGCGACCGGCGTCCTGCAGGCGTTCCCGCAGCGCTTCCACGAGCACTGGGGCCGCGGGATGCGCGCCAAGCTCGGGCTGACCGACGGCCAGCCGGAGGCCGGCGAGCTCGTCGACGACCTGCTGGCGCTGCTGCACGCGCAGGAGGTCGACTTCACATCGTGCATGCGCGCGCTGTCGTCGGCCGTGCGCGGAGATGCGGCGCCCGCGCGATCGCTGTTCACCGAGCCGCGCGCCTTCGACGCCTGGTCGGAGCGCTGGCGAGCGGCGCTGTCCTCGCGCCCGCCGGACGCCATCGCGGCGGCGATGGACCGCGTCAACCCCGTCTACGTCGCGCGCAACCATATCGTCGAGGAAGCGCTCGCGGCCGCGACCGCCGGCGACATGGAGCCGTTCGAGCGACTGCTCGACGTGCTCGCGCAGCCCTTCGACGAACGACCGGGCCTGGAGCGCTACGCCTCCCCCGCCCCGCCGAGCTTCGGCGACTACCGCACGTTCTGCGGCACCTGACGCGCTCGCGTCCGTCGCGCCCTCGATGCCACGTCGCCGGAGACGGCGTCCCCGGCGAGGGCACGGGCGACGCCGGCCCGCGCGCGAGACGCACGGGAGATCGAGGCAGTTGTCACAAGCTCAACGGATCTGCTAAGAGAGAGGCATGGCGTTTTCCGAGACCCCCGCATCCCCCGAGACCCCCGCATCGCCCGGCTGCGCCGCGTGCGGCCACGAGCACCTCGTCGAGTTCTACGAGACCGAGGAGCACCTGATCGCGACCGTCGCCGAGTATCTCGCGCCGGCGCTGCGTGGCTACGACGCCGCGATCGTCGTCGCCACGGGCGACCACCGCGCGGCGTTCGCCGACGAGATGCGCGCCACCGGCGTCGACGTCGACGCGGCGACGGCCGACGGGCGCTACCAAGCGCTCGACGCCGCCGAGATCCTGGCGCTGTTCATGGTCGACGGCGCGCCGGATCCCGCGCTCTTTCGCCAGGTCGTCGCGCGCCTGCTCGAGCGGGCATCGTTCGGCGGACGCGAGGTCCGCGTCTACGGCGAGATGGTCGCGCTGCTGTGGGCCGCCGGCGACGTCCCGTCGACGATCGCGCTCGAGGACCTGTGGAACGTGCTCGGCGCCGAGCATGGCTTCTCGCTGTTCTGCGGCTATCCGATCTCCGGCTTCGACGTCCAGTCGCGGACCGCGTTCGAGCACATCTGCGGGCAGCACAGCAGCGTGCGTCGACCCGCGGCCTGAACGGCGCCCTGGGTTCGAACTCCCCTCTGGCGCCTGCCGTGGCGCCATCAGATCGAGAAAAAGCGTTCATGAAATGTCCGCAGCGTATGACTTGGTCGTAGTACATCTGTCTACTTGGCGAAGAAAACGTTTAGTTCCTCGACACTCTAGTTTCTGGGTACCGTGCGGCGGCGCACAGAGTCATTGACATAAGGGCCATCGCTCGTAACAGTTGCCACATGAGCTGGCCCACGGACAACGAGGTGCATCCGATGTCGCCCGATGAACAGGCAACGACCTACGACGTCAACCTGGCGGCGCTGGCGACGTCGGTCGGGCAGCGACTGCACCGAGCCGACATGCCCGTCACGCCACACCAGTCCGTGCAGTTCGCTCGCGCGCTGCAGCTGACGAACCTCGGCTCGCGCCGGGAGCTCTACAACATGGCGCGCGCGATCTTCGTGACCGACGTCGATCAGGTCGAGACCTTCGACCGCGTCTTCACCGAGATCTTCGGCGTGCTCACGTTCGCGGGCGACCGCGACGGCGCCGTGCAGGCGGCCCCGCTCGCCGCGCCGGTCGCGCAGACCTGACCTCCGGGCGGGCGTCACGGCCCCCGCCCGCAGCCGCAAATCACTCCCGCTCGCCGAGCGCTCGCCCGTCGCGAGCCGCTCGGCTGAGCCGCAAAGCCTGGCAAGACCTCGTCCACGACCGGAAGGTTCCCTCCATGTTCAGCGCAACTGTCGCAACGATGGATCAGCGCGCAGCGTTCATCGATCTACTCCTCGGAGGTCGCGACTCCCTGCCCGACCAGATGTACCGGCACGTCCCCGGCGAGATCGTCATGGTCCGCGACAACCGCGTCGTCCGGCGCGGGCGCGCCAGGCCGGTCGCGCCCGTCGCCGAAGCCGTCGGCCGCGACCTCGGCGCCCTCGCCGCCGCGTTCGCCGATCGCCTGCAGGACGCCGGCGTGGCCGTCACCGCGGAGCAGTCCGAGCGCTGCATCAGCGCGCTGCAGGATCGCACGCCACCGTCGCGACGCTCGCTGTACTACCTCACGCGGGAGACCTTCGTCACCGAGAGCGTGCAGCTGTCGACGTTCAACCGGGTGTTCGCCGACGTCTTCGGCGCCCCCGCCGGCGCCGACCGCTACCGCGAGCAGACCCCCGAGCCGGTCGCGGCGGCCGCCTGAGCGCAGCAGGACCCGGCCGGGCGCCGCCGCTCGCGCGGCGGCGCCCGGCGACGTCACTGATCCCCCGTGCTCGGGGGCGTCGATCGACAGGAGCCATACATGGCCGCAGCACCCGCACTCGTCTTCCCTGCTCGCAATCCGATACCCGATCTCGACCGCGGCGTCGCGGGCAGCAGATCCGTCCAGACCGCGACGCGCGTGCTGTTCCTCGTCTCGGCGCACAACAGCCTCAGCCAGCGCGCGTACGTCGAGCTCGCGGAGCTCGGCCACGAGATCAGCGTCGCCGTCGTCGACTCGGCGATCGCGATGGAGGCGGCCGTCGCGCGCCATCGCCCGCAGCTGATCGTGTGCCCGATGCTCAAGACCTTCATCCCGCAGTCGATCTGGGAGCAGCACCGCTGCCTGGTCGTGCATCCCGGTCCGATGGGCGACCGCGGCGCCAGCTCGCTGGACTGGGCGATCGAGCTCGGCATGGACGAGTGGGGCGTGACGGTGCTCGAAGCCAACGGCGACTTCGACGGCGGCGACGTCTGGGCGACGCGCAACTTCCCGACGCGCGCGGTCGGCAAGAGCAGCCTCTATCGCCACGAGGTCCGCCACGCGGCGATCGAGGCGATCGTCGAGGCCGTCGGCAAGCTCGTCGGCGGCGGCGTGGCGCAGACGCTGGACTACGGCGACCCGCGCGTCACCGGCCGCAAGCGCCCGCTGATGAAGCAGGACTTCCGCGCGATCGACTGGAGCTCGGACGCGACCGATGCCGTGATCCGCAAGATCCGCGCGGCCGAGGGGCACCCCGGCGTGCTCGACGACGTCCATGGCACCCCCTTCCATCTCTTCGGCGTGCACCGCGAGCAGGCGCTGTGCGGCAGCGCGGGCGAGATCGTCGCCCAGCGCAACGGGGCGATCTGCCGCGCCACCGTCGACGGCGCCGTCTGGATCACGCACCTCAAGCCCGCGGTCGCGCGTGGCCGCACGTCCTTCAAGCTGCCGGCGACGCGCGCGCTCGAGCTCGCCGGCCACGACCTCGACATCCCCGAGATCGCGGTCGCGCTGCACGCGCCGCTGCGCGCGGAGCACACCTATCGCGAGATCTCCTACGAGGAGGACGCGGGCGTCGGCTACCTGCACTTCGACTTCTACAACGGCGCGATGAGCACCGAGCAGTGCCGGCGCCTGCGCGCCGCCTACCTGTACGCGCGGTCGCGTCGTCAGACGAAGGTCATCGTGCTGATGGGCGGCAGCGACTTCTTCTCCAACGGCATCCACCTGAACGTCATCGAGGCCGCCGGCGACCCCGGCGCGGAGTCGTGGCGCAACCTGCACGCGATCGACGACGTCGTGCACGACATCATCCAGACCGACTCGCACGTCGTGATCTCGGCGCTCGGCGGCGACGCGGCGGCCGGCGGCGTGCCGTTCGCGCTCGCGGCCGACCAGGTAGTCGCGCGCGAGGACGTCGTGCTGAACCCCTACTACCAGCACATGGGCGGGCTCTACGGCTCGGAGTACTGGACCTACCTGCTGCCGGGCCGCGTCGGCGCGACGATGTCCGAGCAGCTCACGAGCGCGCCGTTTGAGCCCGTCGGCACGCGGCGAGCCGTCGAGATCGGCCTGCTGGACGCCGCCTACGGCGCGACGCTCGCGGAGTTCCACGCGATGACCCGCGAGCGCGCGCTGCAGCTGGCGCGCGACCCCGAGCTGCGGCGCATCCTCGACGACAAGCGCGGCCGTCGCGCGCTCGATGAGCAGGCCAAGCCCCTGCAGGCCTACCGCGACGAGGAGATGGCGCGCTCGCACCAGAGCTTCTTCGGGCGCGACAGCACGTACCACAACGCCCGCTGGCGCTTCGTCCACAAGGTCGGCAGCGCCTGCGCCGCCACGGAGCTTCGGCTCCAGCCGCGGTAGCCGGCGATCACGCGCCGGCGGCGCCGGCGAGGTCCGCGAGCCGCCGCTCGAGCAGCCGCCGCTCGGCGTCGTCGCGGACGAGCTCGAGCGCGCGCCCGTACGCGGCGCGCGCCTCGTCGATGCGGCCGAGCCGGCGCAGCAGCTCGGCGCGCGTCGCGTGCAGGTAGCGGAAGTCGTCGAGCTCGAGGCGATCGACGATCCGCAGCCCGGCCGCGGGACCCTCCGCCTCGGCAACCGCGACGGCGCGGTTGAGCTCGACGACCGGCGAGTCGGTGAGGCGCGCGAGCGTCCCGTACAGCGCGGCGATCTGCGCCCAGTCGCGCGGCTCGTCGGCGTGCAGCGACGCGATCGCGGCCTGGACGACGTAGGCGCCGCGGCCGTGCAGCGCCAGCGCGCGGTCCAGCGCCGCGCGGCCGGCGGCGATCTGGGCGTGGTCCCACAGCGCGCGATCCTGGTCGGCGAGCAGCACGAGGTCGCCGTCGCGAACGCGCGCCTCGCGGCGGGCGTCGTGCAGCAGCATCATCGCCAGCAGGCCGTGCACCTCCGGCTCGTCGGGCATGAGCTCGGCGAGCGCGCGCCCGAGCGCCAGCGCCTCGGCGACGAGCGGCCCGCGGCCGCCGTAGCCCTCGTTGAAGATCAGGTACACGACCGCCAGCACGGCAGCCAAGCGGTCGGGCAGCAGGTGGCCGGCGGGCACCCGGAACGGGATCCCGGCGGCCTTGATCTTGCGCTTGGCGCGCACGAGCCGCTGCGCCATCGTCGCCTCGCCGACGAGGAACGCGCGCGCGATCTCGCCGGTGCTCAGGCCGCCGAGCGTGCGCAGCGTCAGCGCGACCTGCGCGTCGGTCGCGAGCGCCGGATGACAACAGGTGAAGATCAGCTCGAGTCGCTCGTCGGGAAACGTCGTCGCGTCCATCCGGTCCTCCGTTGCCTCGGGCACGTCGAGCAGTCGCGTCTTCGCCGCAAGCGTGCGGTCGCGGCGCAGGCGGTCGATCGCCCGATTGCGCGCCGTCGTCACGAGCCACGCGCCCGGGTTGGCGGGAGCTCCCTCGCGTGGCCAGCGCTCCGCGGCGATCGCGAACGCCTCCTGGGCGGCCTCCTCGGCGACGTCGAAGTCGCCCAGGAAGCCGATCAGGGCAGCCAGGACGCGTCCCCAGTGCTCGCGGAACGCCTGCTCGAGAACCCTTACCACTCCACGATCGGGCGCACCTCGATCGCGCCGCCGAGTCGCGCCGCCGGGATCTGCGACGCCAGCTCGATCGCCGCGTCGAGGTCGTCGGCCTCGAACAGCAGGTAGCCGCCGATCGACTCCTTCATCTCGGCGAACGGGCCGTCGGTGACGAGCGTGCTGCCGTCCTGCACGCGTACGGTCGTCGCCGTCTCCGGAGGCTGCAGCTGCAGGCCCGGGCTGACGCCGGCCGTCTGGCTGATCGTCTTGTAGGCGCCGACGATCGCGCGCTTCTCGTCGTCGGGCAGGCGATCCCACGCCTCCGACGGCGGCGTCGGCGTGTCGCCCTGGTGGATCAGCAGCATGTACTTCATCGCGTCCTCCTCGTCTTGAGGCATGGTCCTCTCATAGACGAACGGAGCGCGCCGAAATCGACAGCCGGCGAGCGTGCTCAGCGGCCGAACGTCCGCACGAACGCGCGGGCGCGACCCGACAGCCCACCGAGCAGCTCGCGCGCCTCGCTGAGCCCGGCGCGCAGCTCCGCGTCGCCCACCTCGATCGGCATCAGCGAGTCCTGCAGCGCGACGAGCTCGCTCTCGGCGCGCGCGACGGCGTCGACTGCACCCTCGATGAGGCCCTTGACGCCGGTCGAGGGCGCGCGCAGCGCCGGCGTCGCGAACTCGCGCGACGTGAGCCGGTGCCGTTCGCCGAACTGCACGTACGTGCGCTTGGCGCGCCCGTAGGCGCGCTGGACCGGACGGAAGAGCTGCTCCTCGAGGTCGTCGGCGTGCGCGTCGTCGAGCTGCTCGTAGGCGACGCCGAGCGCGGCCAGCGCCTCGGCGATGTGGTCGATCGCGTCGGCGATCGCATCGAGCAGCCGCTGGCGCGCCTCGGCGGTGGTGTAGGCCATCTCGCCACGGTAGTGCCTCGCCCTCGCGGGCGATCCACAGGTTGCGGACAGGACGAAGCCCCGGCGACTGTCGCCGGGGCCGGTGTCCTCGGGTGCCGCCGTCGTCTAGCGGTTGCCCATGTCCGCCGGCGTGGCGGGATGGTCCTGCTTGGTCTCGACGTCGGTCGCGTCCTGGTCGTCGTGCTGCCCGTAGCCCTGGTCGGAGACCGCGGCGCCGGGGTTGGCGTTCTGCTGTGCCGGCGCGTCGTCCATGATCTTCGCGTCGTCGGCGCTCGCGGACGGGGTGTCGTTGTCCTCGTGCCCCGCGTGCGGGGACGGGTCGCCTTCACCCGAGATGTCGCCGATGGTGCCGGCGTCCGGTGAATCGTCCGCATCCTGTCCGGCGAAGCCACCGACCTGCGCGGTGCCGCCCTCGTCGCCGGCGCCGGCGTCCTCGGTCAGGCGAGAGACCTGCGCGTCGGCGCCGCCGGTGTCCGCTCCCAGCGAGCCCTCCTGGATGTCCTCGGTGCGGCCCGACTTGTAGGCCTGGTCGGGAGTATCCGTAAACCCGGGACCCTTCACGTTGCCTTCTTGATCCGGCATGCCGCCTCCCTTGGGATTGAATTCGCGCATCGCTTACCCGCGCCTCAGCGCCGTCAATCCCGCGTTCCCGCTGCATTCCGAGGCGAGTGCGGCGAGGGTCCACAGCAGCGTTTCCGGCTGTGCGGTCGGCGGGTATGCGCCATCCTGGCACTCGACAAAGGAGGACGCATGTTCGACGACGATCCGGCCAGCGAGGGTGGCGAGGAGGTCGGCACCGACAACGCTCGCAGCCCGGCGCCCGACGCCGCACCTGAGAGCAACCCGGAGCCCGACGCGCTCTCGGGCGACGTGGACATCAAGAGCGGAACCGAGGGCGGTGCGGCCGCCGGCGACGACCAGCGCTCGGGTACGGCTGGTCCCGCGTCGGGCACGACCGAGGGCGACGACGCCGTCGGGGTCTACTGAGCCGGGAAGTTCTTCGGCTTGATGATGAGCGGCCCGCACTCGGCGGGCCGCTACCATTCCGGCAAGCCTGGGAGGGCCGAGCTCGGCAAGGATGTCCGCGTCGCCGCCCGGGACGCCGGCCACGCGACGCGCAGCCGTGGCGCTCGTTCAGGCCGCGTCGACCCGCGACGCGCCGTCGTAGCCCACCGGATGCAGCACGAACAGCTCCGACGCGACGTCGGCCCAGGTGTCGATGCCGCTGACGAAGGCCTTCACCTTGCGACCGGTCAGCCGCTCGATCGGTTCGCAGAAGACGTCGGTCTCCGCGTACTGAAACAGCATCCGCAGCTCGCGCAGGCGGCCGTGCTCGTCGAGCTTGCGCAGGCTGTGCTCGGCGGGCGTGAACGTGTCCTCGAGCGTGACGACGAGCGTGTCGGCGCCCGCCCAGTGGGTCCGCGTCCTCGTCGGACCGCGACCGAACTGGTCCTTGTAGATCCTCACCATCTCGCTGGAGATCGCGCTGAGGATGCTCTGCGCGCGGATGTCGTCTACCGCCACGACGGGCGGGCGTTCGGGCATGGGGTCCTCTGGCGTCGCGGAAACTGAAAAGGATCGAGACCAGCCGCAACCGTCTGGCGGATCGCGGCGCTGTCCTCGAGTGACCAGCGAACCCCCGCCGGCCCGTGTCGTGGAGACGACCGTTGCCGCGGCGGCGCACGCAAGAGGATACGACGCCCCCGCGCCGGCGCGGCAGTTGGCGCCGAGGCGGCGTCTCCGCGCATATGCGCGCGGCGCCAACCGCAGCGCCCCGCGCTCGCGGGTATCTACCATTGCGCATTCGCCGATCAGCGACGTCAGGGGCCGTCAGCGGGATGACCAGATGCCGGATCAGACTTGCCCTGCTGGGCGGATTGCTTGCCATGGCTGCCGGCGGCTGCGGCGGCAGCGACGCCCCGTGCGCGGCGAAGGCCGGCGACGCCCCCGGCACGGTGTCCGCGCCCGACGGCTGCGCGGTCAGCAGCGTGATCGCCGTCGACGCGACCGGCGCGCTCCAGGACCGCACGCTGGCCGCCGACGTCAGCGCCGCGGCGCAGCGCGCGGCCGAGCACACGATCACGGCCGGCGGGCACCTGCGGATGGTGGTCTTCGCCGGCGACGCGAACGCCGTCGAGGTGATCTACGACGACGACGTGCCGACGATCGAGGAGCAGGACGAGACGCGCAGGGGTCCGCTCGAGCAGTCCCTGCGGGCCGCGATCGGCACGACGCTCGACGCCGCCCTCGGCGTCGACCGCTCGGACCGCGAGCTGACGGCGCGCGTGCGCGAGCTCGCGCACGGCGGCACGTCGGACATCGCCCGCGCCGCGCGCAACGCGCTGCGGATGCTGTCCCAGCGCAAGGGCGCCACGGCGATGACGCTCGTCTCCGACGGCGCGCAGGCCAGCGACCAGCTCATGCTCGCCCGCCGCATCGCGGCCGGGGACTCGTCCGCGGCGCTCGGCGACGAGCTCGGCGACCTGCTCGGCAGCGCGAACGGCGTCGACGTGCTGCAGGTCGTCGGCCTCGGCCGCCTGCCCGGTCGCGTGAACCAGAGCGCGCAGCGCACCGACGAGCTCGTCGCGATCTGGCTGGCCGCGTGCAAGCGGACCGGGGCGAAAGACTGCGCCACCACGACGGAGCTTTGAGAGACCTACACCGATGAGGAGCACCGGATGAAGCACGGCGACATGAGCGAGGACGCACGGATCCCCGAGCCTCCCCTGCTGTCGATCCCGCCGATCGGCCACCCCGCCGACGCCGCGACGGGGTCCGCGCAACCCGAGCGGCCGATCGTCGACGGGACGCTGCCGTCCCCGGACCTCGACAACGGCACGCGCACGGTCGCGGTGCACCCGCGCGACGACGCCGATCGCGTGCGCGGCGAGCTCGTCGCCGAGAGCATCGCCCAGCACGCCGACCACGCGATCGGCACGCGCCTGGGCCCGCTGATGCAGCGCGCGGTCCACGTCCGAGCGCTCGACGACGACCTCATCCGCGCGAGCGCCGCCGCCGACCTCGTGGAGACGCAGCCGGGCGCGCCGGCGCCGGAGCCCGAGCCGGCGACGTGGTTCGGGCGCCTGTCGCTGCGGATGGCCGGCGCCGGCGGCCTGCTGGCG
>JAWVGK010000095.1:0-6186 GCA_033855155.1 Solirubrobacteraceae bacterium
CGCTACTCCCGCACCACGAGGTACGTCCCCGCAGCCAGCAGCGCCACGCCCGCGAGCCTCGTCGCGGTGATCGGCTGGCGCTCGACGCCGAGCAGCCCGAGGTGGTCGACGACGACGCTGATCGCGAGCTGGCCGGCGATCGTCGCCGCCACGACGCCGCCCGCGCCGAGCGTCCCGACGGTGACGATCACCGACGTGATGTAGACCGCGCCGAGCAGGCCGCCGGTGAGGTAGATCCACGAGACGTTGCGGATCTCGCCGATCTGGCCGATGCCGCCCTTCGCGAGCGACGACACCACCGCCAACGCGATCGTGCCGATCGCAAACGACACGAACGCCGCCTGCCAGCCGCCGATCGCCCGTCCGAGCCCGCCGTTGATCGGCGCCTGCAGCGCGACGAGCCCGCCCGTCGCCGCGGTCAGCAGCACCGCGAGCTCGCGGCTCACTTCGCCTCCATCCAGTTCAGGCCGACCCCGATGTCGACCGCCAGCGGCGGGTCGTGCAGCCAGACGCCGCACATCTCGCGCCGGATGACGTCGCGCACGGCGGCGACCTCGTCCGGCGGGCCCTCGAACAGCAGCTCGTCGTGGACGGTCAGGATGAGGCGCACCGGCGACCCGCGCAGGGCCTCGTCGACGCGCACGATCGCGAGCTTCATCACGTCCGCGGCGGTGCCCTGGATGACGGTGTTGACAGCCAGGCGCTCGCCGAGCGTGCGCACCTGGTAGTTGCGCGCCTTGAGCTCCGGGATCTGGCGCCGGCGGCCCCACAGCGTCGTGACGTGGCCGTCCGCGGTCGCCCCTGCGATCGTCTCGGCGATGAACGCCGCGACGCGCGGGAAGCGGGCGAGGTACGCGTCGATGAACGCCTTCGCCTCCGAGCGCTCGATCCCCAGCCGGTCGGCGAGGCCGTAGTCGCTGAGGCCGTAGACGATCCCGTAGTTGACCATCTTCGCCTTCGAGCGCTGGCCGAGCGTCAGGTCCTCGGGCGCCGTCTCGAAGACCGTCGACGCCGTCGCCGTGTGGACGTCCTCGCCGCGCACGAAGATCTCCTTGAGCACGGGCTCGTCGGCGATGTGCGCGAGCACCCGCAGCTCGATCTGCGAGTAGTCGGCGCTCAGCAGGACGTTGCCGGGCGCGGCCTCGAAGCAGCCGCGCACCTCGCGGCCGAGGTCGGTGCGGATCGGGACGTTCTGCATGTTCGGATCGGTCGACGCGAGCCGGCCGGTCGTCGCGGCGGCCTGCAGGAACGTCGTGTGGATGCGCGAATCGGGGTCGGCCGCGGCGAGCTGCGGCAGGACAGAGAAGTACGTCTTGTCGAGCTGGTTGAGCTCGCGCCAGCGCTCGATCAGCGGGATGATCTCGTGCTCGTCGCGGATCGACTGCAGCACGCGCGCGTCGGTCGAGAAGCCGGTCTTGCCGCGGCGCTTCTTCGACAGGCCGAGCTTGTTGAAGAGCACCTCGCCGAGCTGCTGCGGCGAGCCGATGACGAACTCCGTGTCGGCGATCCGCCAGATCTCCAGCTCCAGGTCGTGGACCTCGTCGCGCACGCGCGTCGTGATCTCGCGCATGCGCTGCGTGTTCAGGCGCACGCCGGCGACCTCCATCGAGCGCAGCACCGGCACGAGCGGCAGCTCGATCTCGTTCATGACGACCGTCAGGTCGCGCGCGAGGATCTGCTCGCGCTGCCACGCCGCGAGCTCGCGCACGAGCACCGCCTCGGCCGCGACCTCGTCCTCGATCGCCGACGCGAAGCCCCTCTCCTCCAGCAACTCCCGCAGCGGATAGCCGCGCCGCGCCGGCTCGAGGATGTAGGCGCCGATCAGCGTGTCGTGCACAAGCCGCGGTGCGACGACGCCGAGCGCCTTGGCGTCGTGCGCGACGACCGCCCGCTCGCCCGCCGCCAGCACGAGCTGCGCCGGGTCCTCGACCGTGCCGGTCAGCACCTCGCGCGCGCCCGCGACGGCGAAGCGCCACGTCGGATCGACCGCGAACAGCTCGCCCTCGGCGACCTCGGCGGCGCGCACGGCCAGCACGAGCTCGTCCCCAGCGAGGCCGGGCACGTCGCGCAGCGAGCCCGCGCGCACCGGCGCGCTGAGCGTCGTCTCGGCGACGGGCGCCGGCGCGGCCTCCTCGGCGCCGAGGAACTCCTCCAGGCGTCGCAGCGGGTCGCGCAGCTCGAACTCGCGAAAGACCTCGCGCAGCTTCGAGCGATCCGGCGCGCGCCCGGCCTCGATGGCGACGTCGAGGTCGACGGGCAGGTCGCGGCGCATCGTCGCGAGGACCTTCGAGACGCGCGCGTCCTCGGCGTGGTCGACGAGGTTCTGCTTGCGCTTGGCGCCGGAGATCTCGTCGATCGAGCCCAGGACGCCCTCGAGGTCGCCGTAGGTCTGCAGCAGCGTCGAGGCGGTCTTGTCGCCGATCCCCGGGACGCCCGGGATGTTGTCGCTCGTGTCGCCCTTGAGGCCGTAGAAGTCGGGGATCAGCTCGGGCGCGATGCCATAGCGCTCGATCACGGCCGGGTGGTCGTAGAGCTTGGTCTCGGTGATCCCGCGCGAGGTCGCCATGACCTTGACGATCCCCTCGGGATCGATCAGCTGGAAGGCGTCGCGGTCGCCGGTGACGATGACGACCGGGATGCGCTGCTCGCGCGCGCGCTCGGCCAGCGTCGCGATGACGTCGTCGGCCTCGAAGCCGTCGAGCTTGACGTTCGTGTAGCCGAACGCCTCGACGAGCGGCTCGAAGTGCGGCCACTGCTCGCGCAGCAGGTTCGGGCGCGAGCTGCGCTGCGCCTTGTACTCCGGGTAGACCTCCTTGCGCCCGCTGGAGCCCGCGTCCCAGACGACGACGGTCGGCTTCGTGCCGTGCTCGGTGAGGATCTTCACGAGCATCGAGGCGAAGCCGAAGATCGCGTTGGTCGGAAAGCCGGTCGACGTCGCGATCGACTCGGGCAGGGCGAAGAACGCCCGGTAGACGAGCGAGTTGCCGTCGATCAGGAAGAGCTCGTCCGGGCGGGCCGCCATCGCGTCGGCACTCTACGCGGCGCGGCGTGCGGCCCCGCCCCGGCGCCGTTCGTGGCGTTGGCCGCCAAGCGCTCAGCATCCGGGGCCGATCTGTCGATACGTGGCGCGTGGCCTCGAACGGACTCGGCCCGCTTCGCGCGATGCGGGGCGCGGTTGCCGCCAGCATCCTCGTGCTGCTCGCCGGCCTGGCGATCTCGCAGGCCGCGTCGGCGGGGCCGTCGCGCGAGCAGCGCATCGTCTCGCGCGTCTCGCTCGCGCGGATCCTCGAGGACGTCGGCCACACGACCGCGCACCGCTACGGCGCGCGCGACGATCGCGGCGCGCCGCTGGAGGGCCTGAAGGTCGTCGAGGCCGGCGGCCGCTACGTCGGCGTCTACCACGCTCCCGGCGGCGGGCGCTTCAACGTCCAGGTCGCGACGTCGACGGACCTCATCGAGTGGACGCGCCGCGCGACGCTCGACACCGACGCCTCGCAGCCGACGATCAGCGTGCAGCCGGGCGGCAGCATCATCGTCGCCTACGAGAAGACGACGCTGCTGGACCTCCTGGCGCGCGACGCGATCCCCGACGGCGTGGCCGGATCGCTGCAGGTCCTCGACGGCCCGCTGAATCGCATCCGCCTGCGCTTTCGCTTCTATCGCAGCCTGGATGCCCTGCTCGACAACCAGTTCAGCCGCCAGTTCACCGCGCGGCGCGTGCTGTCGCCGACGGCCGAGGGCACGCCGAACATCACCAGCGCGGTCCTGCGCCGCGGCCTCATCTCACGCTCGCGGATCGAGGTCGGCATGCACTACTTCGCCGACATCGACGGCGACGGCAGGCCCGACCTCGACCGCCTCGCGACCGGCGTGCTGACGGACTTCAACCGCTGGCAGGCGCGAGCGCAGCCCGAGTTCGACGCGGAGCTGCTGAAGTCCAGGAGCCTGCACGACGGCTTCGCCGCCCCCCCGCGGGGCAGCCTCGGCGACCGCGACCAGATCATCTTCGACGGCGTGCGCCTCGAGCTGCAGGAGGCGCAGTACGTGCCCGGCGACTACTCGAGCTGGCGGGTGTTCCTGATCGACCCGCGCTACCCCGTCCCGCGGCCGCTGCAGATCGCCACCGGCGGCGACAGCCTCGCGTTCGGCAACCCGACGGCGACAGCGCTGACGGCCCCGTCGGGACGGCCCGCGATATTCGTCACGATGTACGTCTTCTCCGAGGGCGCGGCGCGCAGCGAGGCAGGTCCGCTGATCTACTACGTCGAGCGCTGAACGGGGTCTACAGCCGCCGGCCGCGACACGCGGGCCATATGCTCAGCGCCGATCACCCCACCCGCCGCCAGGAGGTCGCCGTGCCTTTCACCATCCCCCGTCTGGGCACTGCCCTGGTCGCGCTCGCCGCGACCGCCGCGATCGCCGGCTGCGGCGACGACAAGGGCTCCTCGTCGACGACCTCGACGGAGTCCTCCGGCGTCGACGCCACCGCCGCCGCCGGCGTGCCGGCCGCGATCAAGTCCAAGGGCACGCTGGTCGGCGCCGCCGACGCGACGTACGCGCCGAACGAGTTCATCGCACCCGACGGGCGCACCGTGCAGGGCATGGACCCCGACCTCGCCAAGGCGCTGGCGGCCGTGCTCGGGCTGAAGGCGCAGGTCAAGAACGCCACCTTCGACGCGATCATCCCCGGCCTCGCCGGGCACAAGTACGACCTCGGCATGTCGTCGTTCACCGACACGAAGGAGCGCGAGAAGACCGTCGACTTCGTGACGTACTTCTCGGCCGGCACGTCGTTCTACGTCAAGGCCGCCGGCGGCCCCGCGATCGCAAAGCTCGCCGACCTGTGCGGCCAGACCGTCGCGGTCGAGCGCGGCACGACTCAGCAGGACGACGCCGCCGCGCAGGCCAAGCGCTGCGCCGCCGCCGGCAAGGCGAAGGCGACCGTCCAGACGTTCCCCGACCAGACCGGCGCGAACCTCGCGCTGACCAGCGGCCGCGCGCAGGTCGGGATGGCCGACTCGCCCGTCGCCGCCTACCAGGTCAAGCAGTCGCACGGCCAGTTCAAGCTCAGCGGCACGCCCTACGGCACGGCGCCCTACGGGATCGCGATCCCGAAGGGCAGCGGCCTCAGCCAGCCGATCCTCGACGCGCTGAAGGTCCTCATCCGCCGCGGCACGTACACGTCGATCCTGCGCAAGTGGGGCGTCGAGGGCGGCGCCATCACCAACCCGGCGATCAACGCCGCGACGAGCTGACTTGAGCGCCGACGACGGGGCGCCGCGGGACGCGGCGCCCCCGGGCGAGATCCGCGCGATCCCGGTTCGCCATCGCGGCCGCTGGCTGGCGACCGCGCTCGTGGCGGTCGTCGCGCTCGCCGTGGGGCGCTCGGTCGCGACCAACCCGCGCTTCGGCTGGGACACGGTCGGCGACTACCTGTTCACGAGCCGCGTCCTGCACGGCCTCGTGGTGACGCTCGAGCTGACGGTCATCGCGATGGTCCTCGGGATCGTGCTGGGGATCGTCCTGGCCGTCATGCGGCTGTCGCCCAACCCGCTGATCTCCGGCTCCAGCTGGCTGTACATCTGGTTCTTCCGCGGCACGCCGGTGCTCGTGCAGATCCTGTTCTGGAACTACATCTCCGCGCTGTATCCGCAGCTTGAGCTCGGCATCCCGTTCGGGCCGAGCCTCGTCCACGCCGACGCCAACGAGCTGATCAAGCCGTTCACGGCGGCGATCCTCGCGCTCGGCCTCAACGAGGGCGCCTACATGGCCGAGATCGTGCGCGCCGGGATCCTGTCCGTCGACGAGGGGCAGACCGAGGCCGCCAAGGCGCTGGGCATGACGCGCCTGCAGACGATGCGCCGGATCGTGCTGCCGCAGGCGATGCGCGTGATCATCCCGCCGACGGGCAACGAGACGATCGCGATGCTCAAGACGAGTTCGCTCGTCAGCGTGATCGCGACGACCGAGCTGCTGTACTCCGTGCAGCTCATCTACGCCGTCAACTACCTGACGATCCCGTTGCTGATCGTCGCCAGCGTCTGGTACCTGCTCGTCACGACGCTGCTGTCGATCGGCCAGTACTACCTCGAGCGCCGCTACGGGCGTTCGAACGTGCGCGAGCTCGCGCCGACGCCGCTGCAGCGCCTGCGCCGCAACCTCCCGATCCGCCACGAGCGGCCGCGC
>JAWVGK010000096.1:0-5852 GCA_033855155.1 Solirubrobacteraceae bacterium
AGATGTCGTTCGTCCCGTTGCCGTGATGGACGTCCCAGTCGACGATCATCACCCGTTGCGCGCCCGCCTGCCCGAGCGCGTGCTGCGCGGCGATCGCGACGTTGTTGAAGAGGCAGAAGCCCATCGCACGGCCGGCCGTCGCGTGGTGGCCGGGCGGGCGATGCAGCGAGACCGCCGCGGGCGCGCGCTCGGGCCCCAGCAGCGCGTCGACGACCGCGATCGCGCCGCCGGCGGCGTGCAGCGCGGCGGTGTAGGAGCCGGCGCTGAGGATCGTGTCTGCGTCGATCGTCCCGCCACCGCGCGCCGCCAGCGCCTCGATGCGATCGACGTGGGCGGCGGAGTGCACCGCCTCGATCGCCGCGCGCGGCGGGGCCGCCGACAGGCGCACGTCCCAGCCCAGCCAGTCTCGCGCGCTCAGGACCTGCTCGATCGCGACGATCCGTCGCGGCGACTCGGGATGCGGGCCGGTGTCGTGCTCCAGCGACGAGGGATGGCGCAGCAGGACCGGGGCCGCCATCCGGATACCGTACTGCGCCAGTGGCCCCCGCCGACCCGCTGCTCACCACCGACGTCGCGGTCGTCGGCGCCGGCGCCGCGGGGCTCTACGCGGCGCTGACCGCCGCCGACGCGGGCGCGTCCGTCGCGCTCGTATCCGCGACGCCGCTCGCGCAGACGGCGAGCTACTGGGCGCAGGGCGGGATCGCGGCCGCGCTCGCCGTCGAGGACTCGCCCGAGCGCCACCTGCACGACACGGAGGCGGCGGGCCGCGCGGCCGTGCGCCGCAGCGCCGCCGAGGTGCTCGTCAACGAGGCGCCGTCGCACGTCGCCGCGCTCGAGCGCCTCGGCGTGCACTTCGACGCCGACCGCCGCGGGGTGCTGGCGCTCGGCCTCGAGGGCGGCCACTCGCTGCGCCGCGTCGTGCACGCGGGCGGCAGCGCGACCGGCCGGCGGATCGTCCGGCAGCTCTCGGCGCTGGCCGTCGACCGGCTGCGGATCACGGTGCTCGAGGGCTCACGCGCGGCCAGCGCGTGGATGCGCGACGGCCGCTGCGAGGGCATCCTGCTCGAGGACGGCCGCGCGATCCGCGCTCGAGCGACGATCCTCGCGACCGGCGGCGCGGCTGCGCTGTGGTCGCGCACGACCAACCCACCGGGCTCGCTGGGCATCGGGATGACGCTCGCGCACGCGGCCGGCGCGGAGCTCGCCGATCTCGAGTTCCTGCAGTTCCATCCGACCGCGGTCGTCGGCGTGCGCGGCCGCGAGGGCTTCCTCGTCACCGAGGCGATTCGCGGCGAGGGCGCGACGCTGCACGGCCCCGACGGGGAGCGCTTCGTCGAGGAGCTCGCCCCACGCGACGAGGTCGCGCGGGCGATCGCCGACCTCATGACGCGCACCGGCGCGACCTCGGTCGGCCTCGACATGCGCCACGTCGACCCGATGCTGTTTCCGAACGTCGTCAGCGCGCTGAGCGACGCCGGCGTCGATCCGACGCGCGAGCTCATCCCCGTGTCGCCTGCCTCGCACTACATGATGGGCGGCATCGTCAGCGACCTGCACGGCCGCAGCACCGTGCCCGGCCTGCTGGCCGTCGGCGAGACCGCCTGCACGGGGCTGCACGGTGCCAACCGGCTGGCCTCGAACTCGCTCAGTGAGTGCTTCGTCTTCGGCGCGCGGGCCGCGATGGCGGGGCTCGAGGAGCCCGATCCCGAGGCCATGCCGGGCGCCGCCGCCGCCGCCCAGCCGCCCGCGCCGGCGCCGCTCGTGCGCCCGTCGCGCGCGACGCAGGAGGCGCTGTGGCGCGACGCCGGCATCGTGCGCACGCGCGACGGCCTCGCGCGCCTGCTCGACGACCCGCACCCGCTCGCGCGCCTGATCGCCGCCTGCGCGCTGCGCCGCGAGGAGAGCCGCGGCGCGCACCAGCGCGCGGACTTCCCTGATGTCGACAGCGCGTTCGACCACCGGCATGCGATCGTCGATGCGGGTGGTGGGTCGCGGGTGGAGCGGTGGACGTGAGGGGTTGGGCGGCGGTCGCGGCTGGACCGGGTCTTGCATTGCACGGCCGTCGAGAACGTCAGCCGAAGCCGCTCAGCCGGCCCGGTTGAGCTTCTGGCGGTCGCCGACCGCGAGGTGCCGCGAACGCCGCCGTCAGCCGCGACGCGCGCCGCCGGCCCGGTCGAGCTCTCGGCGGTGGTCGCCGACCGCGAGGTGCGGCGAACGCCGGCGTCAGCCGCGGCGCGCGCGTGCTTGGGCGACGATCCGCGACCCCGACCGCACGGCGACGCGCGTAGTCCCTCGACGCGCGCGAGCGCTGAGCGTGAACGTCAGCGCGATCCTGTGCTCTCGGATCCTCGCGACGCGCGTCCCAGTCCCCAACGTATGTTTGCCGAGCCTCGAGCGCCAACTGACACGCACGCGACCAGTCCGCATGATCGTCCCACTCACACGCAGCCGCCGACCCTTGATGACCGCGACGACCTTCGTCCGCGACGCAGACCCGCTCGTCGGCGCCGTACTGCCGGCAGCAGGGACACTGACGGTCGCCAGCGCGGCGTGGTGCTCTCCCCCACGACCGTTGGCATCGATCAGCCACAGCCGCACGCTGTAGACCCCCGCCGCCGGCACGGTCAGCTGCGCGGCACCCGACGCACTGATCGTCGTCGCCGGCGGACACGTCGCCTGACACAACTGCACCATCGCCCGAACGATCGGCGCCGGCGGGCTCGGCGGGTTACGCCACGACAACACGATCACCCGCGAACCTGCGCCCTGCGCCGTCGCCGTCAGCGTCGGCGGCGGCGGGCCATTGTTGTCGACGAGCACCGTCGGCGAGGTCGCGATCTGACTGTTACCGGCCGCGTCGGTCACGCTCAGGCTGAAGGCGTGCGCGCCGTCGGGCACGCGGCTCGTGTCGACGTTCAGCGCGCCCGCCGGCTGCTGCGGACACGGCGGCGCGTTGCCGAAGTCACACGCCTGCGGCACCGAAACGAGGGTCTGCCCGGTGTCGGAGCGCACAATCTGCTCCTGAATGCCGCTCGCGTCGCCGGCGACGAACGTCACCGGCACGACACCCCAAACGGCACCCGCATCCCACAACGGTCCGCGCACGTTGCTGAGCGTCGGCGCCCCGCTCTCCGACAGCGTCACACGCGCCGAGTAGAGGTCTGCGGAGGCCGCGTGAATGGTCCCCCCGGTGATACACGAGCTCTCGGCCACGACGAGGCGGCAGCCCACGCCGAAGAAGAGGGCGCCCGTGTTGAGGCCGGTGAATGTGGCGGGCGCTTGGTTGTTGACCTTGTCGCAGTGGATGCTGCTGCCATGGACGAACGGCCACGGGATCTTGCACTGCTCCAACGGCGTGCCATCGGCCTGAAAGAGCCCAGAGATCATGTTCGCATCGTTGTAGGCGTGCAGCGTGCGGTAGTAGCTGATCGCCGTGATCGTCGCGCCCAACGGGGCAGTGATGGTCCAACCGGCTCGGGAGCCATCGGGAATCGCGCCGGACGAGCTAAGGACGTCCTCGGCGTACAGGCCGCCCTCGTGGCTCGCCTCCGTTGGCCCGATCGCCGGTCCACCGCACAGATTTCCGGTGGTGAGCGCAGTCGGGAACGTGTTGGTCTGCACCCACCGGCCGGGTGAGCTCGTGGGACTGCAGGCGCTGACGACGTAGCTGCCAGCCAGGGCGGGACAGGCGCCCACGCCGAGGCTCGCCGCGATCGCGGCGGCGAGCCCGACGGTCCTGGTGATCGTGCGTCTCATCGGCGTCGCGACACCCTGGCCAAAACGGTAGCGCTCCTCAGGGCGCCACGGCTGAGATGTAGCACCACGCGCCGCGGGAGCGGCGTGCGCACGCGCAGACGACGACGCGACGTCACGACGTACCTCGCCTTGCCGTGCGTGAACATCAGCTTGGCGTGCAGCTTGGTGCGCTTGGCGATGGTGCGGAGCGTGATCACGAGCACGCCGCGGCGCCACGTGACGCGCTTGACGCTCGGGCGCGGCACCCGCCGTGCAGCGGGTGCCGGCGGCGCGGCCGCTACGGCGGCCGGCGGCTTCGGGATGGCGGCCGTTCCGGCGTCGACGATCGCGCCCAGACCAGCAGCGCGGAACGCAGCGGCGGCATCGAGATGACCATTGCGCGTCGTCGAGAGCAGGAACTGCACAGCAGCCGCGGGCGTCAGCTCAGGCGCATAGCTACGCAGCGCCACGAGCACGCCCGAGGTGAACGCCGACGCCTGCGACGTGCCATTGCCGCAGCAGAACGTCTCGCCGACGCTGTTGATCTGGTCGATGCCGCAGCCCGGCGCGAAGAACGTCAGGCCCGTCGTCGCCGAGAACGGACACGCGGCGCTGCTCGCGTCGCCAGCCCCGACGGCGAACACACCCGGCTGGTTGGCGGGCAACTGCAAATCGCCCGGGTCATTGCCAGCGGCCGCGAGGATCGTGACGCCCTGCTTCGTAGCCTGCGCGACGGCGTTGGCGAACGCTTCGCGTTGATCGGGAGTCGGCGGGATCTTCGACGACAGCGGCAGGTCGATCGCCGCGATCTGCGCCTCCCGCGAAAACGCAACGCAGCGCAGGATCCCGTCGACATAGTCGTCGTACTGATACGTCGGTGACTGCCCAGGGCTGGGAAAGTCGGTGCCGCGGATCGAGACGATCTTCAACTGCGGCCAGGCACCGAGCACGCCGTAGCCGACGCCGCCGGCGACCGCTGCGTCGATGGTGCCGTGGGCGAGCGGGTCGACGTCGCTGCCGGTCCCGCCGTCCAGCGCCGTTGCGGAGACGAGCCCGGGCGCGAGGTCCGGTGTCGCGTTGACGCCAGTGTCGACGAGGCACAGCGCTTTCGCGTCGGCCGGGGGCGGTGCATAGGCGAGGAACGCGGCGTTGGCCGTGGCGGCCTGCCCCGTGACAGGGGGTGACACCGCACCGGCGATAGCCGGGCTGAACGCGAGCAGCGCCATGACGATGGTGCCGCAGGCAGTCCGTGCGCGTGTAGGGCTGGTCAGGGTGCACATCTGCGGATCACCGTCCTTCTGATCGGGGAGGCGTCGATGCCGAAGAGCGAGGAGTCGACGCGACGGCGCGAAAGGCGTAGCTGTGCGACTGACGCCGCGCGGCCCGCACGCGGGCGCGACAGACGGATCTGGAGACAAAAGCCACACTGGCTAATCGAAGTCGAAGCCATAAAGGGGGCAAGGTTTCTGTCTCGGCGCTGGCATCCGGCATTCGTAGTTGCCCGAGGCGATGGGAGCGTACGCAGCCGCACCCTGCACCGGCGACCTCACGGTCCCACCATCGGCCGTCTCGGTTCCACGGCGGTCGAGCGTCGTCGTGCCCTTGCAGATCAACTCGGAGCGGATGAGCCCTCTTCCCGGCAAGCTGGGGGAAGTCGCGGCAAGTTCGCGGACAGCCGGCAGCGACCGCCGTGACCCCGGCCTGCGGACCCTCCAGAACCCGACCTCAGCACATCCGCCCCGTCGCGGCTTAACGCGAACTCAACATTGGAAGGGTCCTAACCTTTACACCGCTCGGCGACACTGTCGCCAGCCCGGATCGGGCAGCACAATGGGAAAGGAGTTCCTGTCGATGTACCAGTTCAGCCGCGCGATCTACCGCGAGCTGTCGCCTCACATCGAGGGGTCGCGCGACGGCAGCAGTCATGCCGACGTGTTGCACGCCTGCGAGGCGACGATCGAACGCCTCGCCACCGACCGCCATTACTTCGCGCGGCCGGCGCGGAGCCTCTTCAACGACATCCGCCTGCACTTCCCGATCGGCGTCCAGCCGCGGGTCTGGCAGGTGTGCTCGCTGTACCTCGAAGCCGCTCAGGACTGGCTCGCCAAGCAGCCCCA
>JAWVGK010000097.1:0-3702 GCA_033855155.1 Solirubrobacteraceae bacterium
GCTGCTCGCCCGCGGCCGCGCGAACAAGTCGATCGCGTTCGAGCTCGGCGTCGCCGAGAAGACCGTCAAGACGCACGTGGGCAACATCCTCGGCAAGCTCGGCCTGTCGGACCGCACGCAGGCCGCGCTGTACGCCGTGCGCGAGGGGCTCGCGGACGGCGGCTGATCCGTCATCGCCTCAGGAGGACGCCGTGCTCCGCGCGATCCTCCTCGTGAGGTAGACGAACCGCACCGAGCCGGGCTCGAGTCGGGCCGCGTTCGCAAAGCGCGTGCCGCGCGGACCGAAGCTCGAGCCGCCCCCGCCGCCGGCCCCGGGCGTGGACGCGCTGGCGCCGGAGCTGCCGCCGCCGCCGCCGAAGACCCCGCCGCCGCCCCCGCCGCCGGCACCGCGCTCGGAGACCTCGCCGAAGTCCGCGCCGCGACCGCCGGCGCCCGCCGACCCCGAGGCCGCGTCAGCCGATCCGGCGCTGCCGCCCGCCGTCGCGGTGGCGCCGGAGCCGCCCTTGCCGCCGGCGCCGCCGTCGGGCGCGCTGCCGTCGGCGACCTCGCCGGCGATGGCGCCGCCGGCGCCGCCCTCGCCCGCGAAGCCGCTGCCGAAGGAGACGTCGCCGCCGCCACCACCGCCGCCGGCTGCGACGAGCAGCCGTGACGCGAGCGTCCTGCACGAGCGGTCCGAGCTGCTGCACGTGCGCACGTCCGAGGCGCCACCGCCTCCACCGCCGCCGCCCGAGAGGTAGTTGCTGAAGCCCCGGCCCAAGTGCAGGACGCCGCCGCTCGCGCCGCCGTTGAACCCGCCCGTCCCGGCGGCCGGGCCCTGCTGCGTCACGCCGCGGCCGCCGGCGAGGACGTACAGCATCCTGCCCGGACGCACGCGCAGGTCCGCGCTGGCGATCGCGCCGAGGCCCCCGTGACCGCCGGGACCGACGTCGGTGCAGGGCGGGGTCGGGACGAACCCCGTGCAGATCGCGCTGAAGGAGCCGTCGCCGCCGCCACCGCCGATCGCGATGACGCGCACCGTCCGCACGCCGGCCGGCACCCGGAAGGTCTGCTCGGCACCGGTCGCGCGGCAGTCGACGACGGTGTTGGGATTCCTGAACACGGGCTCCGAGCAGGCCGCCTGCGCCTCGGGTGCGAGCAGCGCGCCGCTCAGCAGCGCCGGTGCGAGCGCGGTCGCGAACAGCGCCGGGCGGGGTCGGCGGGGGATCATCGTCGCACCGTGAACGTCACGCTGCGCGCCGCGGCAGGTGCCGAGTTGCCGTAGATGCCGGTCTCGTCCGTGCCGTAGGCCGTCGCGCGATAGCGGGCGGGGGGCAGGACGATCCGCGCCGGCACGCGGTAGCTCCAGGAGCCGCCGGAGCGCAGCGTCGCCGACAGCGACGGCGGTTCGCGGCAGCTCCCGCGCCCGAGGCCCGACACCGGGTCCAGCCACGTACAGCCACCCGTGCGGCGCGGAAGCCGCTCGATCCTCAGCGCGACGGCGCGGACGCCGGAGGCATCGCTCGCGCGTCCGCGCACGACGAGCCGGCGCCCGGAGACGGAAGCGCCGGCGCGCGGCAGGGCGGTCCGCACGGCCGGCAACGGGTTGCCGGCGCGCGACGTGACGTACGTGATCCTGACGAGACCCTGCTGCAGCTGCGACATCGCGAACCGCGTCCCCGCGGGCCCGGAGCTCGAGCCCGCCCCTCCACCGCTGCCCGACCCGGCGGTGCCGGCGGCCCCTCCGCCGCCGCCGTTGTGGCCGCCTCCGCCGCCACCGCCGCCTCCGCCCGCGCCGGCGCCGCGCGCGCCGTCGCCGCCGGCGCCCACCCGGCCGAAGCCGGCGGCCGCACCGTTCACGGCCTCGCCGCCTGCGCCGCCGTGCGCCGCGGTGGCGCCCTGGCCGCCGCCGGGCCCCGCGCCCGCTGCACCGGTGCCGTCGGCGGTCGCCGACCCGCCCCGGCCGCCGAGGTCCCCGGTGAGGAAGTTGCCTTCGCCGCCTCCGCCTCCTCCGCCGGCCGCGACGATCAGGCGCGAGGCGATCGTGTCGCACGAGCGATCGGCCCTGCTGCACGTCCGCACGTCGGATGCGCCGCCGCCCCCGCCGCCCGGCGCCGAGCCGCCGCCGGCCCGGCCGCCGCCGTTGTAGCCGCCGGCGCCGTCGCCGCCCGTCAGGCCGATTCCCCCGACGAGGACGAAGAGCCTGCGACCCGGCTTCACGACGATGTCGGCGGTCGCGACCGCGCCGGCGCCCCCGCCCCCGCCGGTCGGACCTCCGAGTGACTGGCCCCCGCCGGGGGCGCCCGCGGCGACGACGTGCAGCCTGCGAACGCCCGGTGGGACGACGAAGGCCTGTTCGCGTCGCAGCGGCCGGCAGTCGACGACCGAGTTGCGACCATCCGCCACGGGGTTCGCGCAGCCCGCGTGCGCGCTCGGAGCGAGCACGGCGCCGAGCAGCACGACCCCGGCGCTCGGAGCCGCTGCCCGGCGCAGCAGGCTCGCTTGCACATGCATCCGGGCGACAATACGCATCCGGCGTCGACGACCGCCGCCGCCCGGGGTCCTAGGACCAATTGCCGATGGTGTCCGGGCCGGGCCGGTCGTAGCGTGGCCGCCATGAGCACAACGTCACCCACCGAGGCCGTGCGGCGCGAGCTGCTGGCCCACGACGACGTCGTCGAGGCGACGCACCGCTTCGGCGGCATCGAGTTCCGTCTCGGGCGCCGCGAGCTCGGCCACCTGCACGGCGAGCGCCTCGCCGACCTGCCGTTCCCGCGCCGCGTGCGCGACGACGAGCTTGTCGCGGCCGGCCGTGCCGTGCCGCACCACGTCCTGCCCGACTCCGGCTGGGTCAGCCGGCACGTGCAGGGGCCCGAGGACGTCGACGACGTCGTCGAGCTGTTTCGCATGAGCTACGAGCGCGCCGCCGCCGCCCATGGCCGCGCCGAGGCGCGGGCATGAGGACCGCGATCGTCACCGGCGCCTCGCGCGGCCTCGGGTTCGAGCTCGCGCGGGCGCTCGCGCAGCGCGGCTGGCGGCTGGTCGTCGACGCGCGCGGCTCGGACGAGCTCGAACGTGCCCGCGGGCAGCTCGCGACGGCGACCGAGGTCGTCGCGATCGCCGGCGACGTCGCCGACGCGGCGCATCGCGAGCGCCTTGTCGCGGCCGCCGGCGACGAGCTCGAGCTGCTCGTCAACAACGCCAGCACGCTCGGCACGTCGCCGCTGCCGGCGCTCGCCGACTACGACCTCGACGTGCTCGCCGGCGTCTTCGCCGTCAACGCGATCGCGCCGCTCGCGCTCGCCCAGCTCGCGCTCGGGCGGATGGCCGCCGGCGCGCGCATCGTCAACGTCATATCCGACGCCGCCGTCGAGGCGTACGAGGGCTGGGGCGGCTACGGCGCCTCGAAGGCCGCGCTGCAGCAGCTGTCGGCGGTGCTCGGCGTCGAGCGTCCCGACCTGCGCGTCTACGCCGTCGACCCCGGCGACATGAACACGCGCATGCACCAGGACGCGTTCCCCGGCGAGGACGTCTCCGACCGACCGCCGCCGGGCGATCGGGTTCCCGGGCTGCTCGCGCTCGTCGAGGGCGACCTGCCGAGCGGGCGCTACCGCGCGTCCGAGCTCGCGGCGCAGGTGCACGCGTGAACGCCGCCGCCGCCGCGCCCGTGCGCCGGCGCGAGGCGCACGAGCCACCCGAGGCGCGCGGTCTGCGCCGCGACGAGGT
>JAWVGK010000098.1:0-5131 GCA_033855155.1 Solirubrobacteraceae bacterium
GCACGGGCCAGACGATCTGCCCGATCCAATCGCTGCCCGGCGCGCTGGCGCCGTTCGAGCTGCACAACTCGCCCTTGAGCGAGGTCGCCTGCCTGGGCTTCGAGTACGGCTACAGCGCCGAGGCGCCCGAGACGCTCGTGCTGTGGGAGGCGCAGTTCGGCGACTTCGTCAACGCCGCGCAGGTCATCGTTGACCAGTTCATCTCCTCGGGGCTGGCGAAGTGGGGCCAGACGTCGCGGCTCGTGCTGCTGCTGCCCCACGGCTACGAGGGCTCCGGCCCGGAGCACTCGTCGGGGCGCGTGGAGCGCTTCCTGCAGATGGCCTCGGAGGGCAACATGCGCGTCGCGAACGTCACGACGCCGGCGCAGTACTTCCACCTCATCCGCCGCCAGGCGCGCGTCGCCAAGCAGCGCCCGCTGATCCTCATGACGCCGAAGTCGCTGCTGCGCCTGCCGCAGGCGACCAACCGCCTCGAGCACCTGACGGAGTCGCGCTTCTTCCCCGTCCTCGGCGAGCCGCGCGTGCCGGCCGCGAAGGTGCGGCGCCTCGCGCTGTGCACCGGCAAGATCTACTACGACCTCGTCGGCCACCCCCTCCGCAAGGGCAACGAGGGCGTCGCGATCGGCCGCATCGAGCTGCTGTACCCCTTCCCCGAGCGCCAGGTGCTCGAGCTCATCGAGAGCTACCCGAACCTGCGCGAGGTCGTCTGGGTGCAAGAGGAGCCGCGCAACATGGGCGCCCGCGCGCACATGTTCCCGCGCCTCATGCAGATCCTCCCCGAGCGGCTGAAGTTCGGCTACATCGGTCGGCCCGAGCGCGCGAGCACCGGCGAGGGCTATCCCGCCGCGCACGTCGCCGAGCAGTCGCGCATCGTCCGCACCGCGCTCGACCTCTCGATCCCCGTGTCGCTGTATCCGACGAAGACGCCCGGCGAGCGCTGAGCGGGCCGTGGCCTACGACGACGACCTCGCGGCGCGTGTGCGCGCGCTGCTCGCCGACGAGCGCCAGGTCGCCGAGAAGGCGATGTTCGGGCGGCGCATGTTCATGCTCGAGGGCAAGCTCGCCGTCGGCGTCGCGGGCGACGAGCTGATGGTGCGAGTCGACGTGGACGGCCGCCGCGACGCGCTGGCGCAGCCGCAGGCGCGCGCGTGCGTGATGTCCGGGCGCCGGATGGAGGGCTGGATCCTCGTCGGCGCGGCGCACCTGCAGACCGATGCGCGGCTCGGCGCCTGGGTGCAGCGCGGCGTGGCGTTCGCGCGGAGTCTTGGCACGCGCTGATGAGAGAACCGCCGCTCGCCGTCGACACGAGGATCGAAGGCGCCCAGCGCCCCTTTTGCTCGTCTCGACGGGGACGCTGGTCTCGATGACGCTCGATCGCGGGCGACTGGCGCTCGTCCTCGCGGTCGCGCTCGCCGCGGTCACGGCGCCGGCGCTCGCGATCGCCGCGACGCTCAGCGGCAACAGCCACGCCAACAGGATCTCGGGCACGGCCGGCAAGGACCGCATCCGCGGCGCGGGCTCGCGCGACACGCTGCGCGGCCTCGCCGGCAACGACCTGCTCAGCGGCGGCTCGGCCGCCGACATGCTCTACGGCGGCGACGGCGCGGACTACCTCGACGGCGGCTCGGGCTCGGACAAGCTCGTCGGCGAGGACGGCAACGACTTCCTCTACGGCTTCACCGGCAACGATCGCCTCGACGGCGGGCCGGGCAACGATCGCCTCGACGGCTTCGACGGCGACGACACGCTGCGTGGCGGCGACGGCAACGACTTCCTCGGCGAGTCGCGCTTCGGCGACGACCGGCTGCTCGACGGCGGCGCGGGCGACGACGTGCTGATCGCCAACGCGGGCGCCGATGCGCGCGTGCTCGGCGGCGACGGCGACGACCTGATGTCCGGCGGCACGGGCAACGACGGCCTCGACGGCGGCGCCGGCAACGATGTCCTGCTGCCGGGCTCGGGCCAGGCGAACGGCCGCAAGGCGTTCGGCGGCGCCGGCGACGACGTCATCGTCGACAGCGGCTCGGGCGACGTCGACGGCGGCGACGGCAACGACACGCTGTGGATGACCAGCGACGCGCTCGGCACGCGCATGTTCGGCGGCGCGGGCGACGACACCCTCTACGTCGGCGCGTCGGCGCAGGTCGTCGACTGCGGCCCCGGCACCGACCGCGTCCTGCTGTCGGGCTATGCCGACGAGACGATCAAGGCGCACGGCTCGCGAACGCAGTTCCTCGCCTGCGAGCGCGTCGACGCGACCGGCGCGGACCTCGCGCAAGCGCCGGGGCTCGTCGCGTCGCTGCCGCGCTGGAGCGCGACGGGCGTGCCGATCGTCGTCGAGACGGTCATCAAGGCGGTCGCCTACGAGCGCCTGTCGAAGTGCAAGCTCGCGCGCCGGCGCTGCCTGCCGGGCGACCGCCCGCAGAGCATCCTCGGCACGCGTCGTGCCGACACGATCAAGGGCGGCGGCGGCGCGGACTTCCTCGAGGGCGCCGGCGGCTCGGACCGGCTGTACGGCGACGCCGGCGACGACTCGCTGTTCGGGCGCGTGGGCAACGACTTCCTCGCCGGCGGCGACGGCGACGACGAGCTCGAGGGCGGCCGCGGCGACGACACGCTCACCGGCGGCGCCGGCGACGACCAGCTCAACGGCGGATTCGGCCGCGACCGCCTGACCGGCGGGCCGGGCGCCGACACGATCCGCGCCGTCGGCGGCGGCAGCGACATCATCGACTGCGGGCCCGGCGTCGACCGCGTCGAGAAGGACTCGCGCGACCGCGCGCGCAACTGCGAGATCGTCCTGTAGCGCGTTCGCGCGGGCGATCGCCGCTGCGCCTCGCGCTACGGTCTGCGGCAGCATGACCGACGACGCACCCGCACCCGCCGGCCAGCCGGTCGCGCGCACGACCGCCGACGTGCAGGCGCTGATCGCCGCCGAACGCGGCGGCCAGCCGTTTCTCACCGGGCGCATCCCCGACGGCCACCAGGTGATCTTCCTGCTGGCGCGCGACCGCTGGCGGCTGACGGTCGGGCGCAAGCCGGAGTCCGACGTCGCGCTCGGCTGGGACGCCGAGGTCTCGCGCGCGCACGCGCTGCTCGAGCGCGTCGGCGACCAGTGGACGCTCGTCGACGACGGCCTGTCGAGCAACGGGTCGTTCGTCAACGGCAGTCGCGTCGTCGGCCGCCAGCGCCTGCGCCAGGGCGACCGGCTGTGCTTCGGCAACACCCAGCTGCTGTTCCGCGACCCCGGGCCGCCGGAGTCCGAGGCGACGCGCCGCGAGCCGCGCTCGACGGCGATGCCGCTGACGCCGACCCAGCACAAGGTGCTCGTCGCGCTGTGTCGCCCGCTCAACGACGGCGCGTCGACGCTGCCGGCGACGAACAAGCAGATCGCCGACGAGGTGTTCCTGTCCGTCGACGCGGTCAAGGCGCAGCTGCGGCTGCTGTTCGAGCGCTTCGGCCTCGCCGAGCTCGCGCAGAACGAGAAGCGCGCGCGGCTCGCGCAGACGGCGTTCTCGGCGGGCGCCGTCGCTCCGCGCGACTTCTGAGCTTCGCGGTCAGCCCCCGAGCTCGCGGCCGCAGCCCTCGCAGTAGCGGTCGCCGAACGACGTCGGCTCGCCGCAGCCCGAGCACGGCTGGCCTGCCTCGCCGGGCTCGGCGTTCGTGTGGCGCGGCTGCGGCGAGCGCCCGGTCGGCAGGTCGTCGGCCCCGCCGCTGCGCGTGCCCGTGCCGGTCGCCGTCGCCGGCGCGGCGCCGACGCTCCACGTCACGGCGACCGCGGCAGCGCCGGCGACCTCGCCGCCGGCGATTACCTGCACGCGCGCCGCCAGCATCCGCTCGCCGTCCGCGTGCGGCGCAAGCGTCACCGCGAGCTCGTACTCGCGCGGGGCATCCGTCCAGCGGCCGGCGGCGAACTCGACCGTGCGCTCGTCGAGGCGGACCGCGCCGGCGAGCAGGTCGGCGCTCGCCGGCGCGAGCTCGCGCAGCGACGCGACGCGCGCATCCAGCGGCGTCCACACCCGCAGCGACACGTCGGCGCCGTTCTCGCCGAGGCCGCCGGGCCGCACCCACACGACCGCCTCGACGCGGTCGGCGCCGATCGCCAGCATCTCGTCGTGGAAGGCCGCGACGGCGAACGCGTTCATCGCCACGTGCGCGGTCGCGCGCGGTTGGCCTCGTCGACGAGCCGGATGCGCTCGCTCGCGCTGCCGGCGACGGCGGCCAGCGCACGGTACGTGCGCTCCAGGCCGACCCGCAGCTGCGTCTCCTCGAGCGGGTGGCCGGCGAGCGTCACGCCGGGATCCGTGCCGCCGGCCAGGACGATCTCCAGCGCCGCGCGCAGCAGCTCCGCGGTCAGCAGCGCGCGCTGCTCGCCCGCGACGTCGAGCGCGTCGATCGCGGCGCCCGCTGCGACGAGGTCGTCGCGGCCGCCGGCGCCGGACAGCAGGCAGCGGATGCGGGCGATCTGCGCCTGGTCGTGGGCGCCGGCGGAGTCCGGCACGCGCTCGTACGCCGCCAGCGCGCCGGCGCGATCGCCGCATGCCAGCCGGCAGCGCGCGAGGCCGAACGTCGCGGTCGAGTAGATCGCGTCCGTGCGCGAGACGATGTCGTACCAGGCGGCGGCGAGGGCATGCTCGCCGGCGAGCTCGGCGCAGACGCCGAGCGCGAGCTTCGGCGCGAGCTCGCCGGGGATCGCGTGCAGGACGATCTCGAAGCTCGCACGCGCGAGCTGCGGCCGGCGCTGCGCGAGCGCGGCGATGCCGCGATACCAGTGCGCGCGCCACTCCCACGGGTCGTCGTACTCGATCTCGGCGAGCAGCTCGTGCGCCTCGTCGAAGTCGCCGGCGTCGATCAGCGCCTGTGCCAGGCGCAGCTGCACCTCGACGGTGCGCTGCGGCGCGCGGCGCAGCGCGTCGAGCAGCTCGTCCGGACGCGCGGCGGCGAGCGTCGCCAGCCAGCCGGCGGCGGGGTCGTCCGTAGCGACGCGCAGCGCCGGCAGCAGCCGCGCGTCGGGGCCGTCCTGGCGGCCGCGGAAGTCGGCCGTGAAGAGCGTGCTGCGCGCCGGCACCGGCGCGCCGGTCTCGTCGGCGACGACCTCGCGCAGGACCCCGTAGAGCTGGTCGGCCATCTC
>JAWVGK010000099.1:0-3232 GCA_033855155.1 Solirubrobacteraceae bacterium
CGGCGGCGCTCGTCCGGCGGCGCGTAGGCGCCGCGCGCGTAAAGCTTCTCGTAGAGCGGCACGAGGTCGGGGCGGTAGTCGCGCAGCCAGTCGAAGAACAGCTGCTTGACCGGCCCGCGCAGGTGCAGCGCGATCCCGCCGACGCCCGTGGCGCCGGCCTCGGCGACGGCTTTGAGCAGCGGCTCGAGCTGCTCGGGGGCGTCGTTGACGCCCGGCATCAGCGGCGCGATCAGCACCCCCGTCGGGATCCCCGCGCGGTTGAGCTCCGCGACGGCCTCCAGCCGCGCGCGCGGGTGCGGCGTGTGCGGCTCGGTCGCTCGCCACGCCTTGGCGTCGAGCGTCGGGATCGAGAGGTTCGCGTGGATCTGCGTCACCGCCGCGATCTCCTTGAGGAGCTCGACGTCGCGCAGCAGCAGCGGCGACTTCGTGAGGATCGAGCACGGGTTGCGCGCATCGCGAAACGCCTCCCAGATCCCCGGCATGAGCTTGTAGCGCGACTCGACCCACTGGTACGGATCGGTGTTCGTCCCCATCGCGACGTGCTCGCCCTTCCACGACGGCCGCCGCAGCTCCGCGCGCACGACCTCCGGCGCGTTGACCTTGACGACGATCTCGCGCTCGAAGTCGCGCCCGGCGTCGAAGCCGAGGTACGTATGGGTCGGACGAGCGAAGCAGTAGACACACGCATGGCTGCAGCCGCGATACGGGTTGATCGTCCAGCGAAACGGCATCGCCGACGCCTCCGGCACGCGGTTGATCGCGGACTTCGCGTGGATCTCGTAGAAGCGCATGTCGAGCGCCTCGGGCGCGTCGAAGCGGCGGATCGCCGCCGGGTCGCGATGGCCGGGCAGCCGCGCGCGCTCGTCCTGCTCGATCGTCAGGTTGTCCCATCGCATGAGAACACATGTTCGCACAGGCCGCGGACGGCTGTCCAGTGGGCCTGTGGATCGAGGCGAGGAACAGGGGCGCCCAGCGCCCCTGTTGCTCGTCTCGACCACGCAAGGCAGGAACCGGCAGCGGTCCCGCGGCGTCGGCCCTAGCATCCGTGAGCATCGACGCCATCGACCACCTCGACCTCGTCGTCACCGACATGCAGCGCAGCCTCGCCTTCTACCGCGAGCTGCTGCGGCCGCTGGGCTACGTGCGCGAGTCGCCGATCGAGGGCGAGCGCGGCGAGCACGTCGTGTACCTCGGGCGCGTCGGCGGGATGGGCTCGGTCAGCATCCGCGCGGCGCAGTCCGACGCGCACGCCGTTCCCTACGACCGCTACGCCGTCGGCGTCCACCACATCGCCTTCCGCGCCCTCTCGCGCGGCGTCGTCGACGAGCGGGCGGCGTGGCTGCGCGAGCAGGGCGCGACGATCGAGAGCGGCCCGCAGGAGTACGACTACTCGCCCGGCTACTACGCGGTCTTCTTCTACGACCCCGACCAGATCAAGCTCGAGCTCGTGCACCGCCCGTCCGAGCGCGACCTCGCCGCCCGGCTGGCCCAGCTCACCGAGCGCCTCGCGCGCCTGGAGGCAGCGGCCGGCGGGGACTGAGGCGCCGGGTCGCGCGAGCGACGCGGCGAACGCTGACGCGCGCGCCTACGCCTGCGCGACGAGCGCCAGCTCGCCGGTCAGCGTCTGACTCGTCGCGCCGATGACCCGCACCGCCACGAGCTCGCCCGCGCACGCGGCGCCCGAGAAGTTCACGGCCTTGTTGTGACGCGAGCGACCGCGCAGGCGCGACTCGTCCGTGCGCGACGTCCCCTCGACGAGCACCTCGAGCGTGCGCCCGACGAAGCGCTGGGCACGCTGCGCGGCGCGGCGCTGGACGACCTCGACGAGGCGCTGCATGCGCTCGACCTTGTCCTCGTGCGCGACCAGGCCCTCCGTCAACACCCCCGCCGACGTGCCGCGGCGCGGCGAGAAGACGAACGTGAACGCGCCGTCGTAGCCGACCTCCACGCACAGCGACAGCGTCTGCGCGAAGTCCTCCTCGGTCTCCCCCGGGAAGCCGACGATGACGTCCGTCGTCAACGCGACGTCCGGCACGTGCTCGCGGATCAGCGCGACGCGGTCGAGGTAGCGCTCGCGCGTGTACGTCCGGCGCATCGCCTTGAGCACCCGCGACGAGCCGGACTGCAGCGGCAGGTGGATGTGCTCGCACAGCGCCGGCAGCTCGGCGTGCGCGCGGATGACGTCCTCGCGCATGTCCTTCGGATGCGGGCTCGTGTAGCGGATGCGCTCGATGCCGTCGATCGCGTCGATCCGGGCCAGCAGCTCGGCGAAGCTCGCGCGGTCCGAGCCGCGCAGGTCGCGTCCGTAGGAGTTGACGTTCTGGCCCAGCAGGGTGACCTCGCGCACGCCGTCGGCCGCCAGCCGCCGCACCTCCTCGACGAGCTCGCCGGCCGGCCGCGAGACCTCGCGACCACGCGTCGACGGCACGATGCAGTACGAGCAGGCCGAGTTGCAGCCGACCGAGATCTGCACCCACGCCTGGAACTCGCGGGCGCGCTTGTCGGGCAGGTGCCCGGTGAAGCCCTCGAACTCGAAGTAGCCCTGCGCCGTCAGGGAGTCCGACGTCAGGAACTCCGCGAGCTTGTGCACCTGGCCCGGCCCGAACGCGACGTCGACGAACGGAAAGCGCGCGAAGACCTCGTCCTTGACCGACTGCGCCCAGCAGCCGCCGACGCCGACGATCCGCGCCGGGTCCTCGAGCTTCAGGCGCTTGGCGTGGCCGAGGTGCGCGAGGAAGCGGCTGTCGGCCTTCTCGCGGATCGAGCAGGTGTTGAAGAGGATGACGTCGGCCTCGTCGGGCGCCGGCGCCTCGCCGTAGCCGAGCGACTCGAGCATGCCCTTCATGCGCTCGGAGTCGTGCTCGTTCATCTGGCAGCCGAACGTCGTGACGTGGAAGCGCTTCATGCTCAGCGAGCGTAATCCGTCGCTCGTGATTCGCGGATCACGGTGACCTTGATCTGGCCCGGGTACTCGAGCTCCTGCTCGATCTCGCGGGCGATCTCGTGGGAGAGGAGGACGGCGCCGTCGTCGTCGAGTGCCCCGGGGTCGAGCATGACGCGGATCTCGCGGCCCGCCTGCATCGCGTAGACCTTGTCGACGCCCTGGTGGCGCGTCGCGATGTCCTCGAGGTTGCGCAGGCGCTTGACGTAGGACTCGAGCGACTCGCCGCGGGCGCCCGGGCGTGCGCCCGACAGGGCGTCGGCGGCCTGGACGATCACGGCCTCGACGGTC